>DAIEPS010000070.1 GCA_027348305.1 Anaerolineaceae bacterium
AAGACCACCGGTCTGACGCCATCTGTACAACTGGCGATCATACTATTGTCATCTTTCATCCAATCTTGAAAGATATCTTGTGAAAAATTGCCGCCGCGTGAGAGAGTGGTCACAAATTTCAACAGGTCATTCCAGGCCCAATCACAAAAACCCTGCGGCTTCTCCAACCGTGAGGTGACCACGAATTCCTGCCCTTCCTTGAGCAGGGGGCACGGTCCAACTGTGCATCCCATATATTTCTCGGCAATATCCGCCACCACCAGCCGTTTGAGTACGATTATTTTGCAGTCCGCCATGTCACTCCTTCAAGAAAAATCAGTAATTATTCCCTTGGTTTTTCTCCCTGTGCGATTATCCTTTTTCGTAGTTATTTCATAAATTCCATGGCTTTCCTGGTATCGTCGAGAATCATATCCACTTTCACTTTCTCAATTCCGAAGCTATCTCCAGTTTGTGTATAAGATGGAAAAAATCGTATCCCCTGCGACTCAAATTTCTCGTTTCTGATCTTATACGTGGAGCCTGCCGGAATGACCCTTTCTTTGTACTTTCGTTTCCAGATAAAGTTCACCGCTTTAATTGCAAAATCGCCCATCAGCATCATGACTTTGACATTCGGGAACAGGTCAATCTCTTTTTCCAATAAAAATGAACAATTCTCGATCGTCTTTGTAGAAACCAGGTAATCTTTCTTGGTGCATTTTAGTGCTGTGGTTAAATAAATGCCATGATTCAGATAATCTTCAAAAGTCACAAATGGATATCCCAACGCCCCAAACACATGATTGGTGTTTTTAAGATATTTTGAAGAACCATCTCCATCAAAGTAATCGGAGCTGTTTGCCGGAAAAGCCTCCGAGATCATGATCATCTCGATGATCTCATAATACATTGGGTCGATTTGCATGCTATGGTTTTGAATAGTTACATCCGAACAAGCAAATTGGCAATTTATCATTTGCCCCTCCTGGGTTAGTCAAACCAATATGATTATATAACCTCACGCTGCTTTTACAAAAAAAGTGCCCTCAATAAAGAGGGCACTTCCATATTACTGATCACTCATACCTGATTACTTTGTTACAGCCGTCCCATTCACATAAAGGGTATGACCGTTGGTGACCACGTTGGACATGCTGCCGTTGAAGGCTGTGACATAGCTGTCTGCAGTGAGCGTCCAGGTACTGGTCGAATCAATGGTCACAGAGAGGGATGAAGCTGTTGTGCCATCTGAATTGATTGATCCAGTATATTTGGAGGAACCAGAGATATTCATTGCGAGTGTAGAAATCGCGTCCACATAAATATCACCAGCCACAGTCTGCCCGGAGAGGTTGAAGGTCGTATTGCCGCCATTGGCGCCCGCGGTGCCCCATCCTCTGGAGGAATTATTGCCAGCAACATTGAGCAAATAGGTGCCTTTGGCAAGGGTGAGATCAACACCACTCAAAGAGATCACGCTGCTGGTGTTGGTCACATAGAACATATCGCCGCTCTTAGAAACAAGTGTGCCGCCGGTCATGGTGAAACTGCTCGTGCCTGTTTCGGCATCCCCCGACATGGATTGATAAAGCATGACATTATGAACATTTTCGCCGTTGGCTTCCGCGGATGAACCATCCATATTACCGGTCACGCTGCAATTGACCAGTTCTACTGAATTCAATCCTTCAACCACCACCGCTTCTGAAGTGTTGGCTGTCAATGTGGCGTTGTTGACCTTGATATCCGCGGTGCTGTAGATGGCGGGTGCGCCGCTGCTGCCGCTGGTGGTATAGGTTCCACCATCCACCACCAATGTGCCGCCTCCCCGGTCGCTGCGGATGGCTGCCTTGACGGTTGAATTGACGGTCAGGTTGGTTGCGTAGAGCGTGCCGCCGCCCGCCACTTCGATTCCGCCGGCGTTGCCGCCGGTAACATTGATCACCGTGTCAGAGATATTGATGGTAGCGCCGTCATAGGCGAAGACACCGTTTGCGCCCTCGGCTGTGGTAGTGACTGTGCCGCTGGTAATGGTGAGCGCGGCGTTGTCGAGCGCCAGGATGGCTGAGTTCAAGCCGTAGAAACTGCTGGCGTCATTGTTTGAAGCTGCACCGTCCGTCTTTTCAACAGTTACACCGTCGAGTGAAGCCGTAACCTTACCTTCAGCCCTGATCGCGTTTTCATCCGCTTTGGTGGAGGTATAAGTGCCGCCGCTGAGTGCTTCACCGTCCGCGAGCACGTATGCCCCGGTTCCAGTCTCAACACTTTGAGGTCCGCCACCCGGGCCTCCGCCTGGTGCGCCATCCGGGGGTGCACCTGCCGGGGGTGCGCCATCCGGGGGAGTGCCGTTTGGGGGCGTACCGGGAAGTTTGGAAGAAGCCGCTTCGGTGGCTGCAACAGCTTCCGTAGCGGCGGGTGTTTCACTGACCGCTGCTGCAGAAGTGGATGCGGCGGCTGTGCTGCTTGTAACCGTTGAACCGCACCCAACCAATGACGCGAGCATTATGGATGCAGCGCAAATAATCAGGCCTGCCTTTAATATTTTGTTCATTAAGAATTCTCCTTAAGTCTTGAAGTGATATGCTCACTATAAGAGATTCTCATTGTCTGTTGGTTTATTTTTGGTATACAGGAACAATTCCCCTACCCCTTATTAAACAAAGAAATGCCTTCCACAAAGATGGTTGGCACTTCCTGATTACTGATTCCTCATTACTGTTTTTTTTATCTGCTTAACAAATAATCAATGATCGCTTTCTTCTCGTCTTCGCTGATCTTCGCGCCGTAGCTGATCATGCGGTCCAGGGTCACATTCCACTCTTCGCGCGTGTGTTTGGCGCTCAAAACCCGGTCAATGCCGTGGTGGTTCTGCAGTTTTTCGAGGATCATCGCCTCACTCCCGACAATGGCTGTCCCTGATACCTGCGTACCGTCCGCCGTGGATGGAGCGCTTTGGGTTGTTGTATTCGTTTGTTGACCGCAAGCCGATATTCCAATAAGGATTATTAAAGCCAATAAAACCCCAACAATTCTCAGACCTTTCATAGATATCTCCTTGATATGGATAAATTCTACCCATATATGAAGTGAGATTCAACTGGTCAATAAATTCAGTTCTATTGAAGGATGCTTTCGCCTTGAATCATCCTGCCATTGGTTTGGTGGAAAATGGTTTTCTCCGCGTCCCCGCGACTCGCGAATTGTGCGCCCCACCTGTCTCCCGTTTTTTGGGGGCGAACAAAGAGAGTGGGGTCGCGTGAGATAGGTCTACTGACTCAAACTCGTTCATTCCCCTGTTGCGAAAAATGCTTCGTGGAACAAGACCTTGCCCTTTGGCATGCGTCCGTCAAACGATAGTGCAAAAAACGCCTCTGCCGGAACCCCGTCCAGCGTGAATTCGTCCGTGTTCACAAACCCAAACCGGCCATAATACCCGGGGTGCCCCACCAGGCAGCAGCCCTTCGCACCCAGTGTCTTCAAACGCGCCAACCCTTCATTGATCAATGCCTTGCCTATCCCTTGTTTCTGGTATTTTGGCAGCACGGATACCGGCCCCAGCCCATACCAGCCGCTTGTGCCGTCTGTCAGTGTCACGGGTGAAAAGGCGATATGCCCCACCAACTGGCCATCCATTTCGGCCACCAGCGAGATCGTCAACGCCTGCGCTTTGCGCAGCGCCAGCACCACAAACTGTTCGGTGTGGTCGCTGATCTCCAGCGTCTCGAAAGCCTGGGCAGTAAGGTCGGTGATGGCGCCGTAATCATCCGCAGTTTCGTTTCGAACCAAGATGTTTTCGATTTTCATCCAACCCTCATTTTTCAGTTCTGTCGTTTACTCATTTTACGATCATTTCTTTCAGGGAGCGGTCAACGAGCCTTTTTTATGGATTTGCATATGGCTCGTTGACCCTCATTCATTTTGACTTGTTTCTATTTGCTACTCATTCACTATTGCTTTCACTTTCCAGCATTTGCACTTAGATTTAGTGTTTTCCGTGTATATCGTGGTTAAAAAGGTTCTTATTGCCGATAACTTACGATTTACTTTTATATCTATACTATGCTGCTGCACTTTCAATGGGCTCAACCTGCACCGGCACGTCCTTCCAAACCGGGTCACGCAGCAAGAAGAACACCACTACAGCCAGGGTGGCCATGCCGTACAGACCGATGCCAAAGCTGAAGATCTGGTTGTTTGCGGTGTAGATCACCCCGCCGAAGAAGTTTGCGGTCTGATCGATGATCGCATGCATGAAAGCCACCAGCCAGATGCTGCCCGTCTTGAGCATGGCGTGCCCGAGGACGTAAGCCAGCAGCACACAAAAGATCGTCATCATGATCGTACCGGCAACAGGTTGACCGGGGTAGTTGTGTCCCATCCAGATGACTGGATAGTGCCAGGCACCCCAGATCAAGCCGAGGATGAGCACGCCGCGCTTCTTGCCCAAGCGGATAAGCTGCGACTGCAAAAATCCGCGCCAACCGTACTCTTCACCAAACGCGATCACCAATCCCAAAAAGGAACCTTCGAGGATCATCTGGACAGCGAGCACGATCACCAGCGTCGAACCGGACATCTTGGTGCCCATTTGTGCCGCCAACAGGTTGGCGTCGACCGGCGTTCCCAGGTGGAAAAGTGCGTTCAACCCGGTCTGGATCGCCAGGAAAACCACGATCGCACCACCGTAGATCACCCAATCCAGCACCCGTCCGCCGCGCAGGTTGGCGCGGGCAAATGAGTCTTTGCCCTTGATGACTCTGAAAACCACCAGGCCGAGCACCCCAAGGATGATGGGAAGCATCCGCAGTTGGTTCACCAGGTTCGTCAGGGACGGCGCCAAAACAGAAAGCGCGGCCAGAACGACAAAGAATATCGTCAATACCATATAAAGGTAGAAGAATCCGCGCGCCCGGTCCTTGCGTCCATCAGGCATGGGGTTGCGATAGTAGAAGGGGCTGTCGGTGAACACGAACATCCCAAGGAACATGGCAAAAAACGCAGGGATGAGCATTTGCAGTTGCAGGAAGATCATCGTGCTGGTGCTGCCATATCCGCTGCCCAATTGAAGGATCAAATCCAGGGCAAAGGTGAATCCAAAGGTCAGTCCGATGAACAGGCCGACCTGTTTCCAGTTGACTTTCGGTTGAGTTGTTTCATTTGAAGCGATCATTCTGTCTCCGTATCAGGTGTTTCTTCTTCATGGTGAGCGCCTGAAAGTGGTTTGGTCGCCCTATCGGGCATCACGATCGTCGCAAAAATGCGGCGTTTACGTTCAGGCGTTGGTTGATTGGACATATGAGGCACAATTGCGGCGTTGATCCCGGTCGCCACCGCAGCAAACTCCTCATCACTCAGTTCCAGCGGGAACTTCTGGTAACCCACCCCATCGCGCAAAAGATCGATCGGTTCAGGGTTTTTAACATAGCGCGAAAAATCATCCAATAATGTGGCCATAAAAGTGGTGAAATAGCGCAGATGTTCTTCACGGCTCATCGCCGCGAATTGTTGGGCGTCGATAAAAGCGCCCTGGCTGCCAAGCGTAAAAGCCTTCTCGAGGGTTCCGCGCACCCGGCGTTCTGAGGCTACAGCCAGAACGCCTGCCTCGGTCAGGCGGTTGATGTGGCGATAAAGTGTCGCCAAAGGGACGTCGCCCAGGGATTCGGCTAATTGCTGAGCCGTCATTTCGCGGCCAGCCAGAGCCATCACAATGCGCATCCGAATGGGATGCAGCACCAGGTCGACTAATTTTTCCATGCTTCCTCCTTGCCATAACCATTCACGACTATTATCATTATCAATAATGATAATAATACAAATAATGAAAATGTCAAGAGGTTAATTTATTGGTGGGTGCGATTCGCGGATTATGCTGTCCAATGTTCCCCTGATTACCTAACTACACTTACACCATCTTATTTAAATGCTTTCCTTGTGAATATTAATGGCAAACCTGCCAAGATCAAGAGGATCGTATTGAATGCCACATTAAAATACACTTTGCTCACGAAAGACAACCCTGTATCCAGAACAAACCAAATTGACAACCCCAATACCCAACAACTCCAAGCCCATTTTTCTTTATTTCGAAAGGGAAAATGCGTAATAAAAGTTAAAGCGATTCCCCATCCCGTAATGGTTGCTCCCCAAACCCCATAGATCCAATGTTGAAATGGTCTGATGCCTGCAATTACAGTCCCTTTGGCCCAAAAAGCAGGATCAATTTGACGATTAAACAAATCGAAGAGGGTGCTTCCACTTAAGATAAACATCAATAACCCAAAAAAGGTAATGACAATGCAGACGACGAATAACCATCTTTGCCAGAAAATGAACTTTGACATTTTTCCTCCCAAAACGATCACTTTTTCACAAACGGAATTTCCCCCGACGCTTCAAGATTGCGCAAACGCACCTGCTCTGACGCAATATAGCTGTATGGAATGCCGATGATCAGCTTCAGGGCAATTTCGGTTTTCGTGCGGCGGACGACAACGCCAGAAAATTCAACCACCGACTCATCAGTGAATTTTATGGCGCCGGTGAGAATATCATCATGCAGCAAATTCATGCGCGGCACAAGAAAATGGAGCCCGGCCTCACTTATATCCAATATTTGGTAGGAGCGGTAATGGATGGTCAATTCAGGCAGGTACTTTTTGGCGCAGTCCTGCGGATAATAAACCCGCACATACTGGCGATTGTTCACCAATCCTGCTGCCGAAGGATTTGAACTCGCTGTTTGGGTTGCCTGATCGTTTATTTGCGGTTTTGGCAGTGTCAATTAATTACTCTCTAATATCATACTAATAAAAAGGAACTCATCGTTCTTGCCTTCTCGATTTACGAAACAGAAGGAATAATTATTTGTGAACAAACAGGTTTATATGACCACAAACCACGCCTGTTGCCTGTTCATGCAAAAAGTATAGCAGTTTGACAGACGCTGTGCAACGACTTTTTGTTTAAGGCTGCGTTGCCACGGATAATCTTACCGTCCATGCGCAAGGTGCGGTCAACCCATGATCAGTCAAGTTAAATTTAAGGAATTGTCGAGCGGATAATGCCCAACCAATACACAATTAGCACAGTTTACGGTTTATGAAACAAGCACTGTGGCTTTGGAGCACAAGACCTTTCCCCGGTTCTTCAGAGGCGAGCGGAGCGCGTGGTTACGTTTCTCGGTTCACGGTTTTCTGTTCACGATTCTCTTTACTTCTTCCTGATCCGCTGAACCCCCATGTATCCCAAGATTAAAAGGGTTACCCCAAACAACACCGCTTTCGCCACTGTTTCGAGGCTCAGCACATTGAAATTGATGATGCCCAAAAAGAAAACGGCGGTGATCAGAAAAGGCAGCAAAATGATGATGAACGGCACTTTCTTCCCCAGCAGTTCAAAGGCGATCACACCTGCGGGCAGCAGCATCAGCACAATTGAAAATACCGTCGTCCAGCTAAACCCTGCCGAATCCGGTCTGACCATGGCTGCAATACCCAGGTATATAATTGCCGCAGTATAAATCCCAACAAAGACCCACCCAGCTTTTTTGATCATAATTCCGCTCCCTTATTAGATTCTTCCCGATAGGGTAAAGGCTGACCAATTCCCACCAATAGGTGATTTTACAATAGATCACGACTTACAATTCATAATTCACGCTTAACGAACCGCTATTCACTATTCTCAACTCTCTTTTCTCAATTCCCTGCCTTCCGCCCCACCCAGCGGTGGACGGTTGCGGTGTATTCACGATACTGCTCGCCAAACTTGTGCGCGAGATACCTTTCCTCCGGCGCGATGAGGATGTAATGGCAGGCAATAACGGACGGCACAAGCAGGATCAATCCCCAGGTCAGGCGGAAAGCCAGGTCAACCCCAGCCGAAAAAAGGATGCCGCCGAGATAAAGCGGGTTTTGTGAATAAGCGAAAACACCGGTGGTGATGAGCCGGCTCGTAGCCTGCCCCGGGTCGGTGGGCTGGCGGTACTTCGCAAATTCGCGCCGCGTGAGAGTCACAAGTATGATCCCCGCCAGGGCGAGGATAACGCCTGCGGCAACTATAACGGGCGTTGGCACTCCCCCAGGAAGAGCCAGCGGAAAGATGAACTGCAACCCGATCGCGGCGAGAAATGGAACGCCAAAAACCACCTCGAAGATCTGCCACCCCTTTTTATGCGCCGCGTCGTCTGACATGCCAATCACTCCCTTGATGCTCAACCGTGTTTACAGTCTTCCATCCACCCTGGTTTAATTGTCTTATTTCAGTTTTTTCCCGGGACTATTTTTTTGACTTCAAAGAATAGCAGCAGGCTGAAAATGATCTCAACTGCCATCATCATCCCGGCTACAACACTTGGAGCAAATTTTAATCCCACGATGAGCACTGCGATCGGGATAATAACTGATAAACCCATGTAACTCTTTGACTTGTAAAGCCAGCCATAAGGCAGCAAATGTGCGCCGAATATCATGGCCAAAACCATGACCATTTTTTCTGGCATGGCATTATAGATCCACATGGCAATCAGCAAATAAAGAATTTGGTTTATCGAGAACAGTATCCCCAGGTTGGTCAACGGATTTTCTTTGTTTGTAAAATCCACTTTGATCAGTTTTGAGATCAAAAACGCCAGCGGCACCAGGGGAGCAGTAAAACAAAAAGTGAGCAGGTTTTTGGTCAGGATCGGCAATGAGGTCAGGTGAATGGCCAAAACAGCA
>DAIEPS010000071.1 GCA_027348305.1 Anaerolineaceae bacterium
GAAGGATTATCTAAAGCTACACAAGCAGTATTACGAATCATAAAAAGTTCCCGATTTCTGTTTTAAGAAATCGGGAACTTGCCCTAAAGCAACTGGGAATAAACCTAAAACACTTAATTACTCAGTCACTCCCCGTGCCGCGCAGTACACCTTGATGGCTTCGTACTTGAACTCTGCCAGCTTGGGATCAATGCGATCATAAGTGGCCTTAAACCTGGGGTCTTCCATATACATCTTTCCTAACCCCAGCAGCATCTCATCACTGCAATCGTAGAAGAAATTGATCTGGTCTTTCCAATCCGCGATGCCTTTTTGGGCTTCTGCCGATGCAGGGCCTTTTGGCATGGCGTCGCGGATGGCCAGCATGATGCTTTCACCCCTTTTCATCAGGGCATCCTTCTCGGTCTGGCTCAAGTTCTTCCACCTGCGGTTTGATTCGTGGACCAGGTCGGGGTCCCATTTTTGGGCGGCTTCTTTTTCATATTCAGCCTGCTGTTCGTCGCTGAATCCTTTGAAATATTGAGTTTGTGTCATGTCTTTTTGTCCTTTCAAGTTACTGATCGTGTTGTCGACGGTCTCCAGCAGGGTGTTCAGGCGTTTGGCCTTGCCTATCAACGCTTCGCGGTGCTTCTCCAACGCTTCGACGAGGTCGAAATTTGGTTGGTTAAGAATGGCAGCGATCTGTTCCAGACTGAACTCCATTTCACGGTAGAAAAGGATCTGTTGAAGTTTCAACAAAGATTCACGAGTATAAAAACGATAGTTGTTCTCCCGTACGCGCTGCGGGATGAGCAACCCGATCTGGTCGTAAAAATGCAGTGTGCGCACACTGACCCCGGCCAAAGTGGATAGCTGTTTGATGGAGAGTCTCTCTTGGTTAACCATGCCCAAAGTATAAACTATGACGTAACGTTAATGTCAATAGGTCAATTTCTTCAATTTCTTAACTTCCTGTTTACATTCCCTTAATCCCTTAGTGGTATTCTGTATTCGAAAGGGAGATAATAAAAAATGCAAACAGTTCTTTTTCTATGCACGGGCAATTCCTGCCGATCACAAATGGCAGAGGCGATCGTCAACCATGATCGCGGTGGAGAGTGGCAGGCATTCAGCGCAGGCACACTGCCCACAGGGGCAGTAAACCCGGTCGCACTGCAAGTTTTGCGTGAGATCGGGATCGAACACCGGGGACGGTCAAAATCTATCCAGGAATATTACGGTCAAACCTTCGATCATGTCATCACGGTTTGCAGCGATGCTGAAGCCAACTGTCCTATCTGGCTGGGACACGGCAAAAAGGTGCACATCGGCTTTCGCGACCCTGCCAAATTTTCTGGTACGGAAGATGAAATACTCAGTGAGTTTCGTGAAGTACGCGACCAGATAAGAAAAGAGATTATCGACTACCTAATATCGGTGGAAGAATAATCTCTTTTATGAAGTAAATTCCACAAAGGAACTTAGTTGTTCGCCCTGCCAATTCCCATATACGTGAACCCCATCGATTTGAGTAGTTCAGAATCCCAAAGGTTGCGGCCGTCTAGGATCACAGGTTTGTGCATCAGGTTTTTAACCTGTGTAAAGTCAATCTGCTTAAACTCATTCCATTCGGTTGCCAATAGAAGTGCGTCAGAACCCTCAGCCACTTCATAAGGCGTCTGGCACAACTTGACGTGTTTAAGCACTTTGGCGGCATTTTCCATGGCTTGCGGGTCGTACGCGCGGATATGAGCGCCTTCATTAACAAGAAGGTGAATGATCTCCAGCGCGGCCGAATCACGGATATCATCCGTGTTGGGTTTGAAGGCAAGGCCTAAAATGCCGATGTTTTTTTCATTAAGATTGCCAAGCGCCTTGCGCAGTTTCATCACTGCGCGGCGCCGTTGGTTGCGGTTGATCTCCATCACAGCCTGCAGCAGTTGGGGCTGAGTGCCGTGCAGAACGGCCATGTGTTCAAGCGCTTTTACGTCTTTTGGAAAGCATGATCCACCCCAGCCAAGGCCGGCATCCAAAAAGGAACTGCCAATGCGTTTATCCAGACCCATGCCCTGTGCCACTTCCCGCACATCCGCGCCGAGGTTTTCACACATGTTTCCGATCTCGTTGATGAAGGAGATGCGGGTTGCCAGAAACGCATTTGACGCGTACTTGATCATTTCAGCGGTACGCAGATCGGTGACCATGATCGTGCAGCGCAAGGGTTTGTATAACTCTGCCACGCGGTTAGCTGCGCTGCGGTCTTCAGAACCCAAGACCACCCGGTCCGGGCTCATGAAATCGTTGATGGCCGAGCCTTCACGCAGGAATTCAGGGTTTGAAACGACAGAGAATTCGAGCGGACGATTTCCGCGTTTGCGGCGGATGACATCAGCGACCCAATCACCGGTACCCACCGGTACAGTGGATTTATTGATCACGAGGATGGGGAAGTCCACGATATCCGCGATGGATTCGGCGGCCATTTTTACATATTGAAGATCAGCTTCGCCATCCACACCCGAGGGAGTGCCCACTGCGATGAAAGCATACTCTACGCCTTGCAGCGCTGTTCGATAATCTTGTGTGAATTGAAGGCGTTTTGCCTGCACGTTTTGTTCGACAAGCTGTTCCAGGCCGGGTTCATAAATGGGCATCTGCCCTTGTAACAATCCGTTAATGCGGTTTGGATCAGTATCCAGACAGGTAACATGGTTGCCAAGTTCTGCGAAACAGGTTCCAGTAACCAAACCCACATATCCGGTGCCGATCACACAAATTTTACTCATCTATTCTCTCCGCAGTTGAGATTTTTCTGAGTAATTCTAACACGCAAGCGGCGATAAGAAATCAAAGATTGTATAATAAACTTAGAAAACTTTAAACAAGGTGGTGAAAGATGACAGCGAAGATCATTGACGGCAAATTGACAGCGGAAAATATCCGTGCAGAAGTTAAAGCAGCAATCGAGCAGCGGATGAAGGTTGGCAAATCAAAACCAGGTCTCGCAACTGTTTTGGTGGGAGACGACCCGGGTTCACACACCTATGTGCGCTCAAAACATAAGGCTTGCCTCGAAGCCGGTATCGAATCGTATGGGCACGAACTGCCAGCCACAGCCACTCAGGCCGAAGTCGAGAAGCTGGTCATGGAACTGAACGCTGATCCGCGGGTGAACGGCATTCTTGTTCAACTACCTATGCCGTCTCATATTGATGAAGAGAGCGTTTTGAAAGCCATCTCTATCGAGAAGGACGTGGATGGATTCCATCCACTTAATATTGGCCGCCTGGCACAGAAGGGCCGGGAGCCGTTGTTTGTGCCGTGCACCCCCGCCGGCTGCATCTACCTGCTTGAAAAAGAACTACCCACACTTGAAGGCGCCAATGCAGTGGTGTTGGGCCGCTCAAATATTGTGGGCATGCCGGTGGCGCTGCTGCTGGTTCGAGCCAATGCCACGGTCACCATTTGCCATTCACGCAGCCGTAATCTGCCTGAGATCATCCGGAAGGCGGATATTCTGGTCGCGGCAGTTGGCCGGCCCGAAATGGTCAAGGGGGATTGGGTCAAACCTGGTGCGGTGGTGATCGATGTGGGCATCAACCACGTAGAGGATAACAGCCGTCCAAAGGGCTATCGCATCGTGGGCGACGTGGCTTATGATGAAGTGGCTCAAGTTGCCAGCGCCATAACCCCGGTTCCGGGTGGGGTCGGGCCGATGACCATTGCCATGCTTTTAAAGAATACACTGAGGGCGGCGGAGATCAACGATAAGGCTTGAGAAGCTCAGCAATACTTGTCAGACAATTGACTTTTGATTCATTTTTCGGTAAACTATTAATATAGCTGTTGTCTGACAATATCTTGCAAGACAGGGAATTCATCCACAAAAAGGATAAGCACCGTGTCTACACTTCTTATCAAACACGCACTCTTACTTGTTACCATGGACGACCACCGTCGGGAGATCCCGGATGGTGGTCTTTTTATTCGTGACGGCTTTATCGAGAAGGTGGGTCCGACAAATTCTTTGCCGGAAAAAGCCGATGAAGTGTTGGATGTCAGCGGGCATGTGATCATGCCAGGGCTGATCAACACCCACCATCACTTTTATCAGACGCTTACCCGAGCCGTCCCCGCCGCCCAGAATGCCAACCTGTTCAATTGGTTGACGACGCTTTATCCCATTTGGGCGCGTATGACACCTGAGGATATCCGCACATCCACGCAGACGGCGTTGGCTGAACTGGCGCTCTCAGGCTGCACCACCGCCTCTGATCACCTCTATCTCTTCCCCAACGGCTCCAGGCTGGATGATGAGATCGAAGCAGCGCAGCCGATCGGTTTACGACTGCACGCTTCACGCGGTTCAATGAGCCTGGGTGAGAGCAAGGGTGGGCTGCCTCCTGACAGTGTCGTGGATACCGAAGATAACATCCTGGCTGATAGCGAACGTTTGATCAAGAAATACCATCACGCCGAACCCGGTTCGATGATCCAGATCGTATTGGCACCATGTTCTCCCTTCAGCGTGACAGGTGAATTGATGAAAGAAAGCGCCATCCTGGCCCGCAAGTACGGCGTCCATTTGCATACCCACCTGGCTGAAACCCAGGATGAAGAAGAATTCTGCTTGCAGAAATTCGGCTACCGTCCCGTGCCGTATATGCAATCCGTGGATTGGGTGGGAAATGACGTCTGGTATGCCCATTCCGTGCATGTCTCGCAGCACGAAATTGAACTCTATGCCAAAGAAGGCTGCGGGGTCGCGCATTGCCCCTCCTCGAATATGCGTCTGGCATCTGGGATTGCGCCCTTGAGACAATATCTCAAGGCGGGCGTCAAGGTTGGTCTTGGCGTGGATGGTTCGGCCAGCAATGATGGTTCAAACATGCTTGCTGAAGTCAGACAGGCTATGCTTTTAGCCCGCCTCAAAGCCGGGTTGGAAGGAGCGTCGCTTTCTTCCAACGGCGAAGAGATTCTCACAGCCCGTCAGGCATTGGAAGTAGGCACCCGCGGCGGCGCTGCCGTGTTGGGGCGCAAGGATATTGGCTCACTGGAAACAGGCAAATGTGCTGATTTCATCGGATACAAGATGGATCATCTGGAATATGCAGGCGCTCAGCATGATCCGCTGGCTGCACTTGTCTTCTGCCAGACCCGAAACGTGGATCTAAGCTACGTCCATGGAAAGGCCGTTGTCAAAGCCGGTATGTTGACCGGCTTGGAACTTCAACCTCACATCGAGAAACACAACAAGGCAGCCCGACGCTTGCTGGGCTAATCATCGAGAAGGAAAAGAATGGATTCTTATCAGACCTATATTTCGAGTGACCTGGTAGCCTGTGCCATGGGGCGTAAACACGCCGATCTGGTGATCAAGAACGGACAGTGGGTTTGTGTTCAAACTGGCGAAATTTTACCTCACTCTGATATAGCCATCCTATCAGGACGAATTGCCTGGATCGGTGAAAACGCGGATCATACCATCGGGCCTAAAACCCGCGTAATCGATGCTGACAACCATTTTCTCGTGCCTGGTTTATTGGATGCCCACATGCATGTCGAATCGGGCATGGTTACGGTCACCGAGTTCGTCCGAGCTGTAGTGCCGCACGGCACGACCGGCATGTTCATTGATCCTCATGAGATTGCCAACGTCTTTGGCCTGCGCGGTGTGCGCATTATGGTGGATGACGCTGCCAAACAGCCCATTCATGTGTTTGTACAAATGCCCTCCTGTGTGCCATCTGCACCTGGGTTTGAAACCCCGGGGGCTGTGCTTGGGCCTGCAGAGGTGACTGAAGCCATGACTTGGCCGGGGATTATCGGCTTGGGTGAAATGATGAACTACCCGGGTGTGGTTGCCGGTGATGAGAAAGTCCACGCCGAGATGACCGCGACTCGCACAGCTCACAAGGTGATCGGCGGGCATTACCCATCACCTGATTTTGGTAGAGAATTCCACGCTTACCTGGCTGGTGGTCCGCAGGATGATCACGAAGGCACGACCATGGAAGGTGCTGTCTCACGGGCACGTCAGGGGATGAAGGTCATGATGCGCTACGGATCCTCGTGGCATGATGTCGTGAAACAGATGAAAGCCATCACTGAAAAGGGCATTTCTCCGCGGGCTTTTGTGCTCTGCACGGATGACTGTCACTCAGAGACACTTTTTAATGAAGGTCACATGGATCGAGTCGTGCGCCATGCCATCGTTGAAGGGCTTGATCCCATGATGGCTATTCAAATGGCCACGATAAATACCGCTGAACATTTTGGCGTTTCCCACGAGATGGGCATGCTCGCACCCGGACGTTACGCAGATGTTGTTTTGGTCAAAGACTTGAGAGATTTCAAGGCACAACGGGTTATTGCCAAAGGCGTTGAAGTTGTAAAAGACAATCAATGGTTGGTGGATCTGCCTAAGATCACATATCCAGATTGGGCGACCCATTCAGTCCATTTGGCTAGACCCCTCAGCGTAGAAGATTTTGCCCTGAAGGCAGCAAGTGATAAAGAAGTCACTGCCAACGTGATCGGCATCATTGAAAACCAGGCCCCGACCAAACACCTGCGCCTTAAAATAAAACCGGTGGATGGACAAATTCATCAGGATATTGAACATGATATCGCCAAGATCGCGCTTGTTGAGCGGCATCATGCGTCAGGCAGGATCCAGATGGGATTGGCCAGCGGATTTGGTTTCAACGTGCCCTGCGCAGTAGCGACCACCATGGCGCACGACAGCCACCAGTTGATCGTGGTCGGCACGGATGATGAAGACATGGTCATCGCAGCCAATGAACTGGCAAAATGCGGCGGCGGGCAGATCGCCGTGAAAGATGGAAAGGTAATTGGGCTGGTTGACCTGCTGGTTGGTGGATTAATGTCAAATGAACCGGTCAAGGTTGTGGCTCAAAAAGCGGCCTCGGTGCTGGCAGGTTTTCGCCAGTGTGGATGCAAATTGAACAATCCCAACATGCAGCTCAGTTTATTGGGGTTGGTGGTGATCCCAGAGTTGCGTATATCCGATTTGGGACTCGTAGACGTAACACGATTTGATTTTATTCCGGTCACAGAACCGGCAGATTAACGAATGGATTGGGGCAGGAAAAATGGAAATTATTAGTAAATTGGAAAACCAGCATCCTTTTCAAATGTTGCAAACAAAACTGGCGAAATTGATCAGTGAAACGCCCGCTGGCGAAAGGTTGCCGGCGGAACCCGAATTGGCCCGCATTCTGGGGGTTTCACGCGCAACTTTGCGCGAAGGTATGCGCACCTTTGAAGGGCAGGGGTTGATCCGCCGCAGGCAAGGGGTGGGCACTTTTGTCGTTCCGCAATCCAAGGTGATTGAAACAGGTTTGGAAGTATTGGAGAGCATCGAACGGCTTGCCAGCCGCATTGGTCTTAAAGTGACCATGGGCGCACTTCAGATCAAGGATATGCTGGCGGGCGTGGAAGAAAGCGAGAAATTGCAGGTGGAAGAGGGCACACCGCTGGTTACAGTTTCTCGTGTCATATACACCGATGACCGGCCTGTGGCTTACCTTACCGATATGCTGCCCCCCAATATTCTTACCGAAGATGAACTGGCAACCGGCTTTAATGGGTCAGTCCTCGACTTGCTGATTAAGCGCGGCAATGTCGGTCTGGCAAAATCTTTCACGGATATTCAAGCTGTTGCTGCGACTGCTGACATAGCCAAGAAGCTTGAAATTCAACGCGGTGACGTTTTGCTCATGTTTGTCGCTCGTTTATACAACGATGCCGGCGAAGTAGTAGATTTCTCTTACAGCTATTTTCTCCCCGGATACTTCAGATTTCATGTTATCCGCAGTGTTGGCAATTCCAATTTCAATTAGGTCGTTAGTGGTTGAATCACGGAGATAAATATGGATCAGGGTACTCAAGCAAGTGAAGTTCAAAAAAAAGTTGAATCTTATCGCGAAGCCATTTTAAAATTCATGCGCGAGATCTGTGCGATCCCCAGCATTAATTCACAGTTAAAGGATGTTGGAATTCGTATCATTGATGAGATGAAGAAGCTCGGATTCGACGAAGCGCGCTTTGACAAGATGGGAAATGTGATCGGGCGTATTGGAAGCGGCAAAAAGACCATCGTTTTTGATTCCCACATTGATACGGTTGGCATTGGTGATGCCTCCGTGTGGAAATGGGACCCCTTCGAAGGCAAGGTTGAGAACGGCCTGCTCTATGCCCGTGGTGCTGATGATGAAAAAGGCAGCACTCCCGGCATGATCTATGGCATGGCAATTGCCCGCGATCTTGGCTTGTTGGAAGGCTGGACGGTTTATTACTTTGGCAACATGGAAGAATGGTGCGACGGCATCGCGCCCAACACGTTCGTTGAAGTGGATCCGAAGGTTCGCCCTGACTTCGTTGTGATCGGCGAACCTACAAAAATGCAGGTTTACCGCGGACACAAAGGCCGGGTGGAATTGAAAGTGGTTGCCAAGGGCAAAAGCGCGCACGCTGCCAGCAACCAGCTTGGCGACAATGCAATTTATAAATTACTGCCCATCATTGCCGGCATCCGCGATCTGGAACCGAAATTGGGCGACCACACATTCCTGGGGCACGCCAAGATCACGGTCTCCGATATGACTGTCAAGACGCCCAGCCTGAATGCTGTACCTGATGAAGCCA
>DAIEPS010000072.1 GCA_027348305.1 Anaerolineaceae bacterium
ATCTCCACATCGCCAATAGAATGGCCGCAGCACAAAGCGATACCAATTCATCTCCAAATTTGAACAGATATAGCTTAAATGGAAGCCTCCCTCCCATCAAATCATTCGTGAGCAGCGTACCAATAAACCCAACACATACCATGAGCCCGATCACCAAACCTTCAAGAATCGTTGTCGCATGAGCCAGTTTGATGATGACCGCCAAAACAAACGTATAAATGACATGCGCAAATAAACCTGCAACAACCCACTTCTTTTCGGGCTTTTTATCCGTCACTCTGAAGCGAAGCCAGACCTTGCCAAATAAAGGAGGGGAATACCAAATGAGTCCAATCACAAAATGAAGGATCAACGCCATGAATACTGCCAGAGGGTTCAAAGCCAATATTGCAGACTGGATGGTCATCAACTTACTCCAATGTAAGGTTTTATTGTAGGGTGCATCCGCGATGCACCAATTCTCTTTCCCACCATTAATTGGATTCAGTATAGCAAATTGTCACGAATAAACCAACTGAGCCTCACCCCCGGCCCTCTTGCGAATTCTGCACCTCTCATGACCCTCCTCCTTTGAGGGCGAGCGCTTTTTGCGAGTGGGGCCCACTCATTTCGTCGTCGGAGAGGGGTATCTTGCATTTTTTGGAACAATTATTGTTATTCTTTGCGAGCATTGCTTATCTTGGCGCTCTCGCTCTGCGCACTATCACGCTACGCGTGATATGTGTTGCGAGAAAAGCTCTTGGTTTTCTCTGCGTACTCCGCGGCTCTGCGTGAGAATGCTTTTAAAACCTCCACCGTGTCGCACCGTGCGGCTCGGTTGTGGCGTTGCCGATGGCGGTGTGAAAGGTAAAGCAATACAGATCCCAGGGTGCGGGGCCGGCGCTTGGCGCATTATACGGACCGGTGAACGCGCCGTTCTCAACCTGCACCGGCCAGCCGGTCTCACGGCACAGGGCGGCCACCCGTTCAAGGGTCTCGCCGTCGGTCACCCTGGCCGCCTCGCCTTCAAAAACGATGTCAAGGGTCTCCAACTTGGCCGAGAGGGTGCAAGCCGGGTTCGCGACCAGATTGCGCGCCTTGCGGGTCAAAGGTCCGCTGGTGAAATAAATATCACCACCCATCCAGATGGCGCCGATTCCGGCAGAGTGGGGGCGTCCATCCGGACGTACCGTGCCGAGAAAGGCCGGCCGTCCAAAGAAGACCCCAGCCGCCAACAGATCGTGCGGACGGCTCCACGGCAGCGGATCGTGGCCGTAAATATCCAGGTTTTTGGTTTCGATCGGGATTCTCTCGCTCATTAATTGCTCTCCTCTATTTAAAAGTAAAACAAAAAAGCGCTGGTAAATCCAATTAGTTTTGCCTGACCCCTCACCCCCGCGAACACTCGCCACTTTGTGGCTCGCCCTCAAAAAACTAGGGTCATGAGGTACGCACTCTTGCACTGGCAGCAAATGTCAGGGAAAACCGCGGGAGAGGAATGCCTTGCACTTTTTGTGTTCTTGCTTTTTCTTTCAAAATATTTCTGCGTATTTCGTGTTAAGCCTTGGGTTTTCTTTGCGGTCTTCGCGTGTTCTTCCTTTGTGCGCTTTGCGAGAGTAAGGTTTGGTTTTCTCTGCGGTCTTTGCGTCTCTGCGTGAGACCGCTTTTGGTTTTCGCTTTGCCTTCGCGTGAGATAGGTTTTTCTGCCTCACCCTCAGTCCCTCTCCCCTACGTGGAGAGGGATGCCTTGCTCTTTTTGTGCTCATGCACTTACTTTTCAATAACTTTCGTTTGTTTCGTGGTAAGCACTTGTTTCGCTCAGCGGCTCTGCGAGAGACAGGCGTTCACCCCAACCGCATGATCAGCGGACCCTCGCGCCGGGTGACGACAACCATGACCCGGATCACCCTGAGCATGCGCCGAAAATAACGGGGCATGGCCTCTGCACCGATCACTTTGAAACCGAAGCGTTCATAGAATATTCCGAGTTCAGGACGGCACATCAGATATAACGGACGCGGCGCCTGCGCCATCAGTTGCTCGATCAGCGCTCGCGCGACGCCCTGGCTGCGAAACGCACCTTCCACAGCAAGAGAAGCTAATTCAACAGAACCGTCTTTATGCGGCTTGAGCTGCGCACAGCCAATAAACGCACCCTCGTCCGTTTCTGCAACGATAAAGTGCTTCCAGTTCAGATCCATCGGGTTGATGCCCACGCGGTGGATCAAGTCGCGGATCTTCCGGGCATCCGGTTCAACAGCAGGGCGTAAAGAAAAATGAACGATATCTACCTCATCTTCCACAGAACAATGAGCGGTTTTTTTGGGGTTTTGCATTCTTTTCTTATGTTTCTTTGGCGTGTTTCGTGGTTAAGAGGGTTCAAGCATCAAACGGGATGACCTGTACCTGCTTCGCAAGCTCATAAGCCGCCTGCATGTCACCGTCGTTTTCCACGAACACGCGGCCGACCACCATCACGGATCGGTTCGTCGAAGCGATCAGCCGCATCCCCTGCGGCACGGATCCCTGCCAGCCAGGTGCGCTGACCAAGAAATCACCCGCCCGGGTGCCTGTGGTGCGTTTGCCCACATAAGCGAAATTTGTTCCAGTCGACGGATCGGTGAACTGCAGGCTGTAATAGCGCCCCATAAAGTCAGGCACATGCAGAACCAGCGGTCCATCCGATAGTTCCAGCCAGCCGTTAACGTAGAGGATGCTGTCAGTGCCTGTAGACAGCAAGCTTCCGTCGGATGCCGAAGCTGATGCGAGTTTGGGTATGGCATAAAACGTATTCACTGGGATGGGTCCGCCGGGTGCCTTTTGCAGCAAAGCTCTTTTGTAAGCAGAATACGTCATCCGCGGCCAGATATATAGGAAGACAAATGTGCCGATCACCCAGATCACACCCGTCATTATTGCAAAGGGGAGGAAGGGGCTGCCTTTGACAATGAACTGCCTGTACACGAACCACGCAAGGATCGCCAAAATGACAAAGGTGACAAGACGGCCGTTTTTCAGAATGAACCTGTTCATCTCAGTCCACCCTTCTGACTGGCGGCACGAGATAATCGCCTTCGAGGATGGCTCGGCCGGGGAGATAAGCGCGCAGCATCAACTTGAACTTGCCTGACGGCGAGGGCAGCCAGTTGGCCTCATGCCCGCTGGCAGCCGTTGTCTGGATGTAAATGGTGATCGAACCGTCCGCGTTTGGCACCAGCCCGGACCGATCGCCGAGACTGTAACGATCGATCGGGTTGTTCACCATGTAACCGGCAACATCGGTAAGTGTGAGCGACCAGAATGCATCATTCGGCGGCAGTTGCCCGGATGGAAAAACCAGGCTGTAATTATGACGGCCGTCCAGAGCATGCCCCTCGCTGTCGCGGGTGGTCGTCCAGTAAGCAGCCTCTTCCACCAGGTTGATTGCAGGCAGGGTCCTGGCGCTTGCAGCCCGTTCCAGCAGGCTATTGCCGGGCTTTCCGCACTTCGTGGTGGTGCTCCAGCCATTGACCGTTGTAGTCATACGCTTGAATACAGCATTCATAATGATACTTGCCGTGAGAAATGCAAATACACACCCAATAATGATCGCCTGCACGATATGTGCATTTGAGAGAAATGCGAGTACCTGGCTCATAGGCTTATTATACGTCTTCCAGTGGTTCGCATTGATCATTGGGCAAGGTTGACACTGAATAACCAATCTGTAAACACTTTTGGTCGTTTTTGTTTAATGCAATGCACGGGACTTTTTTTTCTACGCCTCAACCCTGCCACTCTAGCGAAATGCGCACGCCTCATGGCCCTGGTTCTTCGAGGGCGAGCAACGCTGTTTTTTACGGGCGAGGTGGGCACCATAAAATGGATAGGGTGACTTGTTTTATGAACTTTTGCACTTTATTTAGTGTTTTTCGTGTATTTCGTGGTGAGAAGAATTTAAAAACAACTTCCCAAATTATCAACAATAATTCGGGAAGCCAAAAAAACTAAACAATCGGAATCTTAAGGTGCGACGGCCTCGATGGTCACAGGCAGCACGCACATGACGGTGCCTTCCATCACCAACTGAAAGGTGTCGGTGTATTTACCTGCGGAAGCAGGAGCCAACATATCAATGGCAACGGTGGTTTCAGCGCCCCTGGCGAGCGCAACATTGACGTCGAAAATATCTCCCTTGGTCTGCATTTTGGTGCCGCTGACATAGACGAGGTCCACATAGCCAACCTGCCAGTCTTTACTGCCGGTATTGCGGACCTTCCATGACGCGTCATAATCTGCACCGGTGCTCATCTTCGTGCCAGATGCAGGGGAGACACTGACCAATGAACAAAGATAATTAACCGGGGTGGCGGTGGCAGCGGGTTTTTGCGTGGGCGGGATGTAAGTGTTGGTCGCGGTGGGGATTGCCACAGTCGCCGTGGCCGTGGCCGTCGGTTCAGGGGTGGCGGTGGCTGTTGCTGTAGCCGTCGCGGTGGGTTCGAGGGTCGCGGTGGTGGTGGATGTGCTGGTGGGCATGGCTGCTGCGGTGCTGGTCAGGCTGTAGGCTGTAGCCTGCACAACCTGGGCAACCGCGGCATTTACCGTTGCTTGCATCACACCTGGGTCCACGGTGGGGGTCATGCGCTGAATTTGATAATTGCAGCCCGAGAGCAGCAGTCCAATGATCAAAATTAAGGATAGGACAGCAAATCGTTTTCGTAACATCATCATGATTCTCCTTTGTTCCCCTGAATACAACAATACATCTTCAAGACGGATTTTACTCATTTATAGTTCCAATATTGAGGGTTGGTTATAAACACGTCTTTACGAGTAAAAATCCCCTGCCTTATGGTGTTGCTTATGCTCAAAATTATTGCCAACCCTAATTGTATCGTTTATTTGAGCCCGACAGCCCCATGTTTTCAAAAGTCGTGAAGTAAAGAGATCAAGTAACTAACCGATAATATACTTGTATCTTGTTAATCCATATAAATTTTGAACCAACCCCTTAGTGTTATTCTTTTATCCATTTCTCAGCACCTCAAAAAAATTGAATTAAATAATTCTTGTGGAGAGGGTATTATGAAAAAGAATATCAATGTCATCCTCGTTTTGATCTTGGTCTTAAGTCTTCTCCTGACGAACACCCCTGGTGTGGTGAACGCCACATCAGATCCCAAATCCCCCAAAGCTGGTTTGGCGGACGGAGCATGGTCCGCTGGAACCGAAGTAGAGATCAAGCTTGAAGCAACCCCTGGTCTGCAGCTTCTCACCAACGGTGTGAAGATTAGCACGCCCACCAGGCTCTGCCACGAATTCCGTGGCGGGGATTACGGCTGGGTCGCCGAGATCCGTATGCTCAAAAATGGGGTTTGGGTAAAACAGCTCACCGCCACAGGTTGGGAACCAGACACCGAAGGTAAATTCATGGCCTGCACGGATGCAACAGTCGCGGGCACCTACGCCCTTTTCGGCTGGTTTGATGCCAAAAGCCCAAAAATTCATAAAACCAGTTTGCCACTTTGTGACAATAATTTACTGGTTGATGCAGGTTTTACTACCGTGGATAATGAGACATTTCATACCACATCGTTTTCTTTCTTAATTCCAAGCATGCCGAATTCGTCCATGACACTTTCCATCATCAAAGCGCTGGATATTGATGGTAACAACATTATCTTTGACGCAAGTGCTTTTGGAGCAACTGACCTTACAGACGATGAAGGAGGTCTATCGCTTGTATATCTCAAATCAGATAACAGACCTGACACCTTACATGTCATTTTGACCACCCCCACCTGTTATTTTGATATTGATCCATTACATCACATAAAATAAGGCTCCGGATGATGAAATTAGGCTGCCCATCCAGGCAGCCTTTTTGTTGTTCTGATAGTTACCAAAATTCATGCTTTTCATATCCCACTTCATACACAATGAGTTTTACTCTGGTGAAATCCGGTTCACCTTCAATCTTACTCCCGCGGTTTGTTGTCCACCTGTCCCTCGTTCATTGGGGGCGGGCATCGCGTATTTTTGCGATCAAATGGAACGAACCTAACTTTTTTTGGTTTTTTTGTATTTTCTTTTCGTGTATTCCGTGTATTTCGTGGCGCGATTGTTGCGTCCCACATGTCCCTGGTTTTTTCAGGGCGAGCGAAGCGAGAGGGATAAGAAAGAGGTTTTTACATTAACAACTATAATTAACCCATCCCCTTCATTCGGAGTGAACATGCTGATCGGCGACCTCATTTCCATCCTGCTCACCCTGGCCATTGCCGCCTTCTTTGCCATCCCGGCCACGCGTGCCATGTACGTCTCGGCCAATGCCGCCGTACCGGTCTTGCTGGCCTTCGTCAAATTCGCCCTGCTCGCCACCGGCGGAGAGATCCTGGCCTGGCGCATCAAGCACAAGACCTATAATCTGAAGGGCTTCGGCTTGCTGCCCAAGACCCTCCTGTGGGGCATCTTCGGCATGATCATTTACTGGGCGTTCGGCATCTTTGGCAACGGCGTGCCCAAGACCTTTCCATTTCTCGCTACCCTGCAGGAACCCTGGCGCAACATCCTCACCGCGTTCGCCATCTCGCTTTTCCTCAATCTGATCTTCTCACCCATCTTCATGCTCACCCACCACCTCACGGATCGTTTCATCACTGTCAACCACGGTGCCTTCCCCTTGCGCAAGTTCAACATGCTGGCCGCCCTCAAAGCCATCGATTGGGAGCGCATGTGGGGATTTGTCTTCACGAAAACCATCCCCTTCTTCTGGATCCCGGCGCACACCATCACCTTCATGCTGCCCGCTGAATGGCGCATGATTTTTGCTGCCTGTCTTTCTGTAGTTTTGGGTATAATCTTGGGGAGCGTTACTAAAACCAAATCGAAATAGGATCAACATGTTTGCAAAAATCAAAAACAATATCATAACCTCCTATCAACAGGAAGATCTTTCAACCAGACTTCAACGCGTTAAACTTGGGGTTCTGTTTGGAATTATTGGTACCACTGCCTACGTCATCACCTCTTCACTGATCAATCCCATTTCGTTTCCCCAGATTCCTTTTGGCATAGATTGGTTGGGATTGATTGGGTACTGGTTCGCATTAACAACGGCATTGTCACTGGCCGGTGCGATAGCCGGTTGGGCAACTGAAGATCACAATGGGGTTGTTGGCGGCGGCGTCATGATGGGCTTGTTGATCTTGCTGCTCAATACGATCTCTTACCTCTCAGGCCCCGGCGTGAAAGACAGTTATTTCAAAATTCTGGTGACCACGGTTCCATTGATCGCGGTTGCCGTTTTAATCGCCCTCGTTTTTCGTTGGGCGATCAACCGACAGGTCAACAATCAAAAAGATGAGAATCTGCTGTTGAAGCGAAAAAAGACCACCCGTCTTTATGGCACCCTTATTGTGACCGGACTGGTGCTCGGGATTTTTGCCCGCTTTGATCAATCGATCATTAATAGTCTCAAAACCCTCGACACCCGCCTGCAGGTAGCCGGTGCTGAAGCCACTACTACGGTTCGCTTCCCTGAGAATGTTGCAGCAAGCGTCAGCGAGCACTTTGGCACCCCCTATCAATATCTTATGCATCACACCAACACCGCCATCGGTGCCGTGGATGTGACCATCCGCTTTAATGACGGTTACACGCTGACCTGTTTGATCCCGACGGATTCGTCCCTCTTTTTGGTGATCCCTGCCTGCAGCGATGGCAGACAATTGCGCTAGTTGATCTGAACTACTCTGAACGCTCCCATGATCCATGAGGAGCGTTTTATTTTAGCGATCAACAGCCCTCAACCGGTGGTAAACTATTTTCTTTTCACGCGCGGATGAAGTAACTTATTCATCCTCAAAGTGTTTGAATAACAATAATCATCCATCACAAAGAAAGTGTGCAAAAATGATCGATCAGACTTTTAAATCTTATCGCTACCGCTGGGTCGTTTTGGCCGTCTTCATGTTCGTCAATTTGATGATGCAATTATTATGGATCTCATACGCACCGGTGACCGGGCCTTCCGCCAAATTCTACGGCGTGACCGACCAGGGCATCGGTTTTTTGGCCATGACCCTTATGATCGTTTATATTCCCCTTTCCATCCCCGAATCCTGGGCGATCGACACCTTTGGCTTTCGCAAGATGGTCAGCCTGGGCGCCATCCTGATGGGTGCTTTCGGCCTCCTGCGTGGACTGGCCGGCGCCAATTACACCCTGGCCATCATCAGCACCATCGGCATCGCCATCGGTCAGCCCTTCTTGATGAACTCGTGGACGACCGTCCCGGCCAAGTGGTTTGAGCAGGAATTCCGCGCCACGGCTGTGGGGCTCGTGACCCTTGCCGGTTTGATCGGCGTGGCGCTCGGCATGGTGCTCACCCCGATCCTTAATCAAACCTTACCCATCGATCACATCCAGGTGATCTACGGAGGCGTGGCAGCCTTTTCAGCTTTATTGTTTGTCATCCTCGCCCGCGAAACCCCACCCACCCCTCCCTGCCCAGACAGCTTACAAACCCGGGCACTGATGCTGGACGGCCTCAAGAACGCGCTTTCCAACCGTAAATTCTGGCTGATCCTGCTGGTCGCTTTCATGGGCATGGCCATCTTCAACGGGCTCACCACCTGGGTGGAGAGCATCGTCCG
>DAIEPS010000073.1 GCA_027348305.1 Anaerolineaceae bacterium
CTGCGCCTCAACGGCACTACCGATTATGTGAACCTGGGCAACGAGGCCGGGATGGGGGTGAGCAACTTCACCGTGGAGACCTGGTTCTACTGGACCGGTGGTGGCACCCCTACCACATCGGGCACCGGCGGCCTGCTCAGCGCCATCCCCGGCCTGGTCGGGTTCACTTTCGCCCACTCGCTGTGGCTGCTGGTGGTTTCTGCTTTCGCTTTGGGATTCTTTTTGGTCAGCACCAGCCCCATCACCATGCAGTTTGGTGCCGAGATCACCCAGCCCACCCCCGAGGGCACCTCCAACGGTCTTTTCCAACTCTTCGGGCAATGTTCTGTGGTCTTTGTCTACATCATGGAAGCCATGAAGGATAAATCAGGAGGTTTTACACCCTCACTGGTGCTTTCCATCGTGCTGCTTGTGCTCTGCGTATTGGTATCATTGCGCCTGAAAGATCCGGCCTTCGTCAGCCTTCCCTCAGAAAACACCGCCGAAGCGGATGCGCCGGTCTCACTCCACCCCACTGGCGGATAATTCTTTCATAAATCCAGTAAATTAGAGGCAAACATGCTGCTGCTGTTTATTGTGTCACTCGCCTGGGCATTTTCGTTCGGACTGATCAAGGGCAACCTGACCGGCGTGGATTCCAACTTTGTGTCCTTCGCCCGCATGGCGCTTTCGTATTTGGTCTTTCTGCCCTTCATCAAATTCAGACGCATCAACCGCAAGCTTTTTTTCAAGCTCGCCCTGGCTGGCATCATGCAGTTCGGCATCATGTATATTGCTTACATTGCCTCGTTCAAAACGCTAAAAGCTTACGAAGTGGCGCTCTTCACCATTTTCACCCCCATCTATGTGACCTTGATCGATGATGCCTTCCGCAAGAAATTCAATCCGCTTTACCTGGTGACCGCCCTGCTGGCTGTTGTCGGCACGTGGATCATTAAAAGCGGCTCACCGCTTTCCCCCGGCATCTTGAGCGGATTCCTGTTGGTGCAGGTCTCCAACCTTGCCTTCGCTTTTGGGCAGGTCTACTACCGCCGGTTGATGGCCGAGAACAATGAATTGAAAGACCAGCATGTCTTTGGCGTCTTGTATCTTGGCGCCGTGGTCGTTACCCTGGCCGCCACCCTGCTCTTCACCCCGTTGTCTGAGATCACCCTGACGGTCAAACAGGTTCTGACACTCGTCTACCTGGGCGTCTTCGCCTCTGGCGTCTGCTTCTTCCTTTGGGGAATCGGTTCACGCAAGGTCAACACCGGTGCGCTGGCCATCTTTAACGACCTCAAGGTCCCCCTGGCCGTGGCGGTTTCACTGGTGGTCTTCGGTGAGAAAACCAACTGGGTCACCCTGCTCGTCGGCGGATTGATCGTGATCGCCTCACTCGTCTTCAACGAATGGATCACCAAGAAGGTTATCAACCGTTAGGGCAATTCATCCTGAAAGTGGACGCTTTGGGTGAATTGCCCTTACCCTGAACTTTGTTATGAAACAGTAGGGGCACGTTGCAACGTGCCCCTACATCGTTAAATTTGTGAAAACGGTTTACCTCTTCGCCAGCATCGAGATGATCTTGACCACCATCTCCGTCGATAGCTCCAATGACCGGGTCGGGATGCACTCGTACTTGCCGTGATAATTCATGCCACCCGTGAACAGGTTCGGGCACGGCAGCCCCATGTATGACAACCTCGATCCATCCGTGCCGCCGCGAACGGGTACAATGATCGGCTCAATCCCCATCGATTTCATCGCGTCGCTGGCCAGTTCCACGATCCAATACACGGGTTCGATCTTTTCGCGCATATTGTAATAGGTGTCTTTGGTCGTCGCTTCCACCACCCCGGCGCCGTACTTTTTATTTAGAAACGCGCCTGTTTCAACAAACAGCGCTTTCCGCTGCTCAAAAATAGCCTTGTTATGGTCGCGGATGATATACAGCAATTTGGTCAATTCCACAGTGGCTTTCATTTCCATGATATGGAAGAATCCCTCACGTCCTTCGGTGAATTCCGGACGTTCGTTCACCGGCAGCATGGCATTGAACTCCATGCCCACCAGGATGGAATTGAGCATCTTGTTCTTGGCACTGCCGGGATGCACGTTGCGTCCGTTCACGGTCACATAGCCCCATGCGGCGCTGAAAGTTTCGTATTCCAGTTCACCGATCTCGCCGCCGTCCACCGTGTAGGCGAATTCAGCGTCGAATTTCTGCACGTCAAAATGGTCCGCGCCTTTGCCGACTTCTTCATCAGGGGTGATGGCGATGCGGATCTTGCCATGCTCGATCTCGGGATGCTTGAGCAGGTATTCCATGGCGGTCAAAATAACTGCGATGCCGGCCTTGTCATCCGCACCAAGCAGGGTTGTTCCGTCCGTGGTGATCAGTTCCTGACCTTTGTATTTCGCCAGTTCAGGGAACATATCCGGCGACATCACAATCCCGTTTGCTTTATTCAGGACGATATCCCCGCCGTCATAGTTCTGGATGATCTGCGGGTTGACTCCCTCACCGCTCATGTCGGGCGAGGTGTCGAGGTGGGCGATCAATCCCATGGTGGGGATCTTCTTGGAAGTGTTGGCCGGCAGTGTTGCCATGACATAGCAGTTCTCGTCCAGGTCAACCTCTTCAAGCCCCAGTGCTTTCATTTCTTCAACCAGCAGGCGCGCCAGGGTAAACTGTTCAAGGGTGCTTGGGCTTGTGTCTGATTCAAGGTCGGATTTGGTGTTGATCTTCACATATTTCAAAAGTCTTTCTTTTACAGTTGCCATCACAAGCCTCCATGTGTTTGAGTTAACAATATTATAAACTCCATTATGGACGAAAGTCAGTTGAAAGCGTTGTACGATTTGTGTACAATGACATTGCTCTTTCCCGACCAAACAGGATAAGCTTATGCCCAAAATCGTCGACTACCCCGAAGACGCCAAATACAATATAAAATCTGTCAGCCAGCGGACAGGTGTTCAGCCCGTAACACTCAGAGCCTGGGAACGCCGATACAAAATTCTGGAGCCCAGCCGCGCCGAAAACGGCTACCGCCTCTATAGTGAACGTGATGTGGCACTGCTTTCATGGTTGAAAAACCAGGTGGATACGGGTGTTTCCATCAGCACGGCCGTCGCAGATTTCCGCTCCAACACACGCAAAGGTATTTCGCCCGAAGCGGTGGTCAATACGCCTGCACCCACCCCCTCCAAACGCTCGAGTCTTCCTGCCGCTGAATTTGTCAAAGTACTATATACGGCGCTGGTAACAAGAGATGAGACCGCGGCCTCTGGAATTTTCGAGCAGGCGCTGGCTTCGTTCGATCTTATTCCGCTGTTTGAGATGATCATCTTCCCAGTTCTCAGAGACATCGGAGACGCCTGGTACAACGGCAAGATCCTCGTCGCCGTGGAACATTTTGCCAGCGGATTCATCCGTGCCAAACTGATGTCAATTTATCAATCACTGCCGCTGAACCGCCAGGTCTCTTACATCATGGTCGGCGGCGCACCCGGTGAACTGCACGAGATCGGTTCGCTGATGATCGCCGTCCTCTTGCGCAGCGCGGGTTTCAGGGTCGAATACCTCGGCCCCGATCTGCCCTTGGATGACCTGGTTCATTATATTAAATATGAAAAACCGAAAATGGTCATCCTCTCAGCCACCATTGACCAGGCCACTGAAGACCTGGTTAAATTTGACGAGATGATCAGCAGCATCCATCCCAAACCCATCTTTGGATACGGCGGCGCAGCGTTCAATCGCAACGCTGAATTGATCAGCCGGACCCCGGGTTATTACCTTGGCGAGACCATCTCACAATCCATTAAGACCGTTCAATCCCTTCTCGAAGGCAAGAAACGCGATCCGCTGGCGGGATGAGCTTAATGATAAAAAAACAACCCTAATCGGGTTGTTTTTTGTTCTGCAACTGTTCCCTTGTTCTTCGATAGAGAATGATGGGGCCGTCCGCCGGCACAAGCACTTCGCCAATTCTCATGCCCGTCTTTTTGGGGCGCTGGGTCAGGACCACGTGTTTATCCTGGTTGAGGATATGCCTGTTAGCCGGGTTGAACGTCCAGGCGATCAAATTGCGCAAAATGGGCACTTTCATGAAGCGCTGATAGCTTCGAAGGTAAATCTTGCAGTTCTCATCATCAATGGGGGTAAAGAAAACTGTGATGCGCACATCATCAGCAATCCGGTTCATCCACAAGTGCGGAAAGCGAAACTTCAAGAATGGCGGCCGCGAGGGCTTGACCAGCTCTGAAGCCCGTTTCGCCGTGGATACCCCGTCATCCACCCGGCTGTAAACCCAGATCTCAAGCGTGTCTTCCTTCAATTCCACCAGCGGACCGTCCGCGATGGTGCGGTTGCCGCGGCCGATCGAGTCAGGGTGCACAAAGGGGATGTGAAAGACATCCAGTTGGTTCTCAATGGCACGCGAGTAATCCACCGTCCAGTGGTCGGTTAGATCGCTGGTGGTGAATGAGGCATCCAGATCGTCAAACCAGGGCAGTTCGGGGTACTCCTCCTGCTCATCCCCCCACCAGATGTAGATGTAGCCGTGCGCCTCGCGTGCGGGATAAGTTGCCACCTTCAATGCCTTGGGCGGCTCGGACGCCCTGCCGTTGGCCGGCACCAGAACACACTTGCCGCTCGCATCATACTCGAACCCATGGAACGGACATTGGATGCGGTCTTCCACCAGGCAGCCGATGGTAAGCGCCACCCCGCGGTGCGGGCAGAGATCCGCCTGGCAAACGGGCTTTCCGGCAGCATCCCGCCAGAAGACCATCTTCTCGCCCATGCGGGTCGCACCCAATACCTTGCCCTTTTTGAGTTCCTTGGCCAGCAAGACCACATACCACTGATTTCGAATCATAAATCCCTCCAAGCCATTAAATAGATACTCTACTGTTATAGGCAACACTAATTTTGTTTTCGGTTCTGTTTACTATCATAGAGCATATATGTCTCGTTTTTTTGCTCATCACCCCTCTCCATCCCGCGATTGTTGCGCCCCCGAGCGAAGCAAGTGGGGATGGATGGAGAGGGCCAGGGGTTAGGCAAGAGTAGAGCTTGTTATGCAACGAGCCGTCGCATGGACGGCTCGTTGGGTGTTTGCGCTGCGACTTCCCTAGCTCATCGTGAGGAGGGATGTCGCAGCGCGTTGGTCAAAATACTTATCTATCATAGACACCACCTCCTCATCGTTAGGATGGCACAACTTAATTTGTATTACAACGTAAGTATAACTAAATGAAGATGATTGTCAATATGTCTGTAGAACCTTTTTTAGTAAAAAAACACAAAACTTGCCCTGGTTTTAATTCCCCCGTATAATGCCTCAAATGAAATTTTCTGATTGGACAAGACAAAAATGGGTCAAAGTCGGCCTGCTGGTGCTGCTGCTTGCGCTCTTTTCGGTCTGGGTGCTTGAAACCCCCAGCGGACTGATCGGCAAGGCGCAGGCTATCGGCTACGCGGTCTGCCATCAGATCGCCAGCCACACCATTGAGATCGGCGGCAAGCTGCTTCCGCTCTGCGCCCGCTGCACCGGCATGTACCTCGGCACCTTGTTGGGGTTGCTAGTGCTCAGATCCAGGGAGAGGTTGTCAGGCAAACCCCCGACTGCAAAGATCGTCGTGCTGGCTGCCTTCATGCTTGTTTTCACCGTGGACGGCGTCAATTCGATGCTGGCCTCGTTCTTTGCAGTATCGCCGCTCTATCCACCCTCCAACCTGCTGCGCTTGGGCACTGGCCTGTTGATGGGCATCGTGCTGGCCAACATCCTGCTGCCGCTCTGGAACCAGACGCTGTGGAAGCTATCCGATCCACGCCCGGTGCTGCAAAGCTGGAAGCAGTTAGCCCTGCTGGTGCTCTGCGCGATCATGGTGGGCGTGCTGGTCTGGCTTGATATTCCCTTACTGTACTATCCCATCGCCATCCTCTCCACCGGCACAGTCATCGTCATCCTGGGGATGGTTTACACATTATTATGGAGTATTATATTAAACAAGGAGAACACTCTCGAAAAGCTGAAAAACGGTATTACTTTTTACTTGTTGGGCGTCATCTGTGCGCTGCTGCAGATCGGCTTGATGGACCTGATTCGAATGAGGCTGACGGGATCCTGGAGTGGATTCCAGATCTAGATAGAAAGAGATAACATGTCTATTTTTAACATTTTTACGGCATTTGGCTTATCGGCCAGCGCGGGCTTGAATGCCTACATCCCATTATTGGTGGTCGCTTTATTGGCGCGTTATACCGACCTGATCCATTTGCAGGAGCCCTGGAGCGTAATGACCTCCTGGTGGGTGATCGGTGTGCTGATATTCCTGTCGGTGATCGAATTCCTCGCGGATAAGATCCCCGCGGTCAATCACGTTAATGACATCATTCAATCCTTTGTGCGCCCCACTGCTGGCGCCATCGTCTTTGCCGCCACCGCCAACCAGATCGGTCACGTCAACCCCACCCTGGGCCTGATCGCAGGTCTGCTCGTTGCAGGCGGTGTGCACACCGTCAAATCTGTGATCGTGCGCCCGGCGGTCACCGCCACCACCGGCGGCGCGGGCAACGTGCCCGTCAGCATGGCTGAAGACGCCGCCTCAACCGCAGTTTCCTTCCTCTCTGTCATTGTGCCGGTGATCGTTGCCTGTCTGCTGGTGCTGGTCACCACCATTGTGGTTACCAAACTGATCTTCAAGAAGAAGAAACCCCAACCCCCGGTTGAAGATCAATAAAACCATTTCTTTTCAACATCGACTCCCGTGGTTTTTAGAAACCGCGGGAGTCTGCCTTACTCAGAGAAAACGGGGGATTTTAAAAAATCCCCGGTTTTTAGGGGTAAACCATGCCATCGACATTGTGGGGATTTACTTTTACAACATAATCGGGAGTTTTAAAGCAAACTCCCGATTCTTGCCCTAATTTTTCAGACCCCCGCGGTTTTGGATGAACGAGATAAAACGCAATCATCAAACCGCGGGGGTCTGCCCTTAAAGCAGACAAACAACCGAAGACTCAGGCACCTGAATCGCCACGGACCGCCCCGCTTCAATACGTTCTGATAAGGAAAAAACAAACTCAATGCCGTTACTCATCAATGTAACCTTGAAATCATCCCCCCGGTAAATACATTCGGTCACCTCACCGCGGATAATATTGCCGCAGTCCTGTTCGTTCGTTATTTCCGCGCCGGCGGATTGGATCAGAATAGTCATCCGATCACCCATCTTCGCATCGGACCGAGTGCTTTTGGAAGGGGTAAATTTCCCGAAGTCAGTATCCATCACAAGCGGCTCCACCGACACCACCCTTCCCCGCACGAAATTAGTCATCCCCAAAAACTCGGCCACACTGTGGTTCTTCGGGGACTGGTAGACTTCTTCCGGTTTCCCAATTTGTTCAACTCGCCCTTCATGCAAAACAGCTATGCTGTCGCCGAGGACGAAAGCCTCCTCCTGGTCGTGGGTCACGTAGATCGCCGGGATACCCGTCTTGTGCAGCAGTCCGCGCAGTTCCTCCTGCAATTCCATGCGCAGGGCGCGATCAAGCGCGGCCAGGGGTTCATCCAGCATCAGCAGCCGCGGATGGGGAGCCAGCGCGCGCGCCAGTGCGATGCGCTGCTGTTCGCCGCCTGAGAGGTCGGTCACCCTGCGCACTGCAAATCCGCTCATATTGACCAGCTCCAGCGCCTGGTTCACCAGCGGCGCGATCTCGGCTTTCTTCATCCCCGACATGCGCAGACCGAAGGCCACGTTCTCGCTCACATTCATGTGCGGAAAGAGCGCGTAATCCTGAAACATCAGCCCGAACTGCCGCTGCCAGGTTGGCACGTCGCTGACACTCTCACCATTCCAAAGCACGTCGCCGCTGTCCGCGGATTCGAGGCCCGCAATGATGCGCAGCAGCGTGCTCTTACCGCTGCCGGAGCGTCCCAACAGGCACAGTGTCTCACCGCTCGCCACACTCAAGTTGATTCCTCTGAGCAGCGGTTTGCCCTCGTAGTTTTTATGGATGTTGATGAGTTCGAGTCGATTCATAGAATAATCCGATTCCCAAAATAGTCCAACAAGCTGCCTCTCCCCCTTCCCCTCTCCATCCGTGGATGGAGAGGGGTGACCGCCCAAATGCGATAAAGGTTAAGGGTTTATTTACCTTTGTACTAACAAAGCATTTGGGTGGTCGGGGTGAGGCAAAATTTTCTTGCCCTCGTAATTTTTATGGATGTTGATGATTTCGAGTTGATACATATAATAATCCGATTCTTTAAGTTGTTCAATGAACGGCCTCTTTACCTTGCTTTATGTTTGGAAGGCACCCCTCTCCATCCGTGGATGGAGAGGGGCCGGGGGTGAGGCAAGTTAATCTTCAAAAATAGTTGCGTATAAATACATATATCATTACATGCCTAAAACTTCCCATAATACACATCACTATTCACTATTCACTATTCTCAATTCTCTACTCTCTATTCTCAACTCTCA
>DAIEPS010000074.1 GCA_027348305.1 Anaerolineaceae bacterium
AGAACGCCCGGGCAAGGGGTTGGCAGTCAAACAAGGAATGCTGGCTGCATCAGGTGAATATCGTTTCTTCTGTGATGTGGATTTTTCCATGCCGATCACCGAAATACCCAGATTTCTCCCACCCAATTTGAAAAATACGGATATTGCCATCGCTTCAAGAGAAGCGAAAGGGGCTATCCGCTACAATGAGCCTTTTTCCCGCCATGTTATTGGCAGGGTGTTTAACATGGTAGTCTGGGTTTTGGCTCTGCCCGGTATTAACGATACCCAGTGCGGTTTCAAATGTTTTTCGGCTGAAGCCACTAAAAAGCTTTTCCCTTTGCAGTCCATCCATGGATGGACCTTTGATGTTGAAATTCTGGCCATTGCCAAACAGTTGGGCTATAAGGTCGTGGAAGTGCCTGTTCCCTGGTACTATCAACCACAGAGTAAAGTAAATGTGGTGAAAGATTTTATGCGTACACTTAAAGAATTGTTCAAGGTGCGCAAGATCATCCGCAGCCGCTCATATGAGAAACAAATTTGATCCAACCGAGATTCCCCTTGCTCCTGATCTGACCTTTGAACGCAGTTTATGGGCTTGTGGCATTCACTCCATTGCGGGGATTGATGAGGCCGGCCGCGGGGCGTGGGCTGGACCTGTGTATGCAGCGGCCGTAATATTGCCCTGCGACCCATCCATGGAACAAAAACTGGCTGGCGTTCGAGATTCCAAACAAATAACATCACTCAAACGTATTCAACTGGCGCTGCTGATCAAACAAGACGCGCTGGCCTATGCAGTCGCTTATGCAGACGCGGGTGAAATAGACCAATTGGGCATTTTGCCTGCCAACCGCCTGGCCATGATGCGGGCTATCAAGGCATTAAAAATTCAACCTGATCACCTGCTCATTGATGCCATGTTTTTACCTGACCTGGAACAAGCGCAGACAGCTTTGATCAAGGGAGACCAGCGCAGTCTCAGTATCGCCGCAGCCTCGATCCTGGCAAAAACTGAACGGGATGCCTGGATGATCGCGGCGCATGATCAATATCCAGCTTACCGTTTTGACCTGCACAAGGGTTACGGTACCAAGACCCATCAAATGGGATTGATCCGCGAGGGAATTTGTGACTTGCACCGCAAAACATACAAACCGATCAGGGTAATGATTGAAAAATAACAAAAAGCGAGCTGGCCACCGGCCAGCTCGCTTTTTAAAGAATATGACACTAATTGCGTTTTCTTCCGTAAAGGACCCACTTGGTGAGTTCGGCAACAACGGACGGGATGAGCAACAGGGGCAGGATCATCGACCACTCGTTCCAACCCAGAGGCGTGGTCTGGAAGACCGGGTTAAGGAAAGGTATGTAAACCACTGCCAGCAGCAGGACAAATGAAAGCAACACTGCCCAGTTCATCCATTTGTTTGAGAAAATGCCAATCTTAAGCAGTGGATAGCGTTCTGACCTGGCGGTGTATGCACGCAACAACTCTGAGGCAGAAAGGGTCAGGAAGGCCATTGTCTCAGCATAAGGCAGGCGGGTCGCAAGTGGCATATCCAGGTGCATCAATCCGCGCCAGAACGCGAACAATGTAACCCCTGAGATCGCCAAGGTTTGAATGGCAACACCGATGGCCATTTGTTTATTGATGATCGGTTCCTTGGGAGGACGCGGTTTCTGATCCATGATATCCGGATCTCCCTTTTCGGTTCCGAGCGCCAATGCTGGTGCGCCATCCGAGATCAGGTTCAACCATAATAATTGAACAGGCACCAAAGGAGATAGTTGTTCGGTGGTAAGCTCCGGGAAGAGCAGTTTGCCAAAGGCGGTCGGTAAAAAGATGATCAAAATCTCGCCCAGGTTGCAAGAGATCAGGTAGTAAACAAATTTGCGGATGTTGGCGTAAATAATGCGGCCTTGCTCAACAGCAGAAACGATACTGACGTAATTGTCATCAGTGAGCACCATGTCGGCGGTATCTTTAGCCACATCTGTGCCAGTAATGCCCATTGAGACGCCGATGTCGGCTTGTTTGATCGCAGGGGCGTCATTGACGCCGTCGCCGGTCATGGCCACCACTTCACCGTTGGCTTGCAGGGCGTTAACGATACGCATTTTGTGCTCAGGCGACACCCTGGCGAACACGTCTGTTTCTTCCACTTCCTTGATCAACTGCGTGTCATCAATTTCATCCAGTTGAGCCCCGGTTAGCACTTTGTGGCCCGGCCGCAGCAGACCAATACTCTCAGCTATGGCGCGAGCGGTGTTGGGGTAATCGCCCGTGATCATCAAAGTGCGAATGCCGGCTTTGGCTGCTGTAAGCAGTGCGGGTTTTACCTCAGGCCTTGCAGGGTCGATCATGCCGATCAAACCGGCAAAGATCAGATCTTTTTCAAGTTCAACGCTGTTCAGCTCTGCAGGGATGTTCTTCTCAAGTCTGAATGCCACTCCGATCACACGCAGGGCGTCTTTGGTCATGACATCGTTGGCATCCAAAATTTGCTTTCGCGCGGCTTCATCCAGGGGTTTGGCGGATTTGTCATCCATGGATTGCATCTGGGTGCAGAGTTTTAACACGATATCAGGTGCGCCTTTGACAGCCACTACGTGCATGTTTTTATGGGTTGAATCCACAAAAGGTGAAATGTCTTCCAGACGGGGGTTGTCAATGGCGTGGATGGTGATCATGCGTTTGCGTTCTGAATCAAACGGGATCTCATTTTTGCGAGGATAAGCGGCGTTAAGATCCTTTGATCCAGCACCGGCTTTGTAAGCGGCTACCAAAATGGAACCCTCAGTTGGGTCGCCAACCATCCGGTATTCGGCACCACCTTCTAGATCCGTTTCTTCAAGCAGCGCGTCGTTATTGAGTGCTCCCACCCATAAAGCGGATTTGACCGCAGGGTAGAGATCAAGATCGACTTTTTTACCGTCCACTTTGAAATCACCTCTCGGTGCATACCCCTGGCCGGTCACTTCAACGAACTGGCCATCCACCCAAATGCGGGTGACGGTCATTTCATTTTGGGTTAATGTGCCGGTTTTATCAGAACAAATGACGGTCGCTGATCCAAGTGTCTCAACTGATGACAGGCGGCGGATCAGTGCGTGGCGTTTGATCATTTCCTGCATGCCCAGCGCCAGGCTGATGGTCACAATTGCGGGCAGACCTTCAGGTACTGCAGCGATGGCCAGGCTGACCGCGATCATGAAGAGTTCGAGCGGATTGCCGCCTTCGAGGATGCCGACACCAAAGACAATGGCACATACCACCAGACAGGCCCAGCCCAGGGTCTTGCCCAATTGATCCAAACGCTTTTGCAACGGCGTTTCTTCTTCGTTGACAGATTGCAACATATTGGCGATCAAACCCAATTGGGTGTGCATGCCGGTACTGGTGACCACGCCGTGTCCGCGGCCGTAAGAGATGACCGTGCCCATGTAAACAGTGTTCTTGCGGTCTCCCAACGATGACTTGACTTCAAGAGTGAGGTTGGCATTCTTTTGCACCGGTACCGATTCACCGGTCAGTGCAGCTTCTTCAACCCGCATATTGACTGCTTCGATCAGACGCAGGTCAGCCGGTACGAAATTACCTGCCTCGAGAAAAACGATATCACCTGGCACCAGTTGATTGGATGGAACGGAAATGCGTTTTCCGTCTCTCATCACCTGGGCATCGGGGGCAGCCATCTTTTTTAAAGCCGCGAGCGCTTCTTCTGCTCGCGATTCCTGGATGACCCCCAGGACCGCGTTCAAGATGACGATCAGCAGGATCGCCCCAGAATCCACCCATTCACCCAGGATCATGGAGATGATGGAGGCTACAATGAGCAAAACGATCACAAAAGATTTTAATTGGGCAAAAACGAGCTGCAGAAAAGTGGCTCTTGGCTTTTCTCGTAGTTGATTGAGCCCATGAACCTGTTGGCGTTTTTCCACCTCGGCGCTGGTCAATCCCTTAACCGTGGTTGTTTCCAATTGATTCAATACCTCATCCGCGCTCAGCGCGTGCCAGGTAACCGAAAGGTCTTCCGCCGTCGTTACAGCGGCATCTGGTTTCTTTGCATTCATTTATTGAACTCCAGTATTAAAAATGAAAAATCAAGGGGCTATTATCGTCCCCGGCAAAATTTGGGAGTTCTTCGGGATTACGACAATCCCATCCCTGACCACCCAATGTGGACCATCCATTTCGGTTCCTCGCGGAAACGGACGGATGATCACGCCATTACCCAAACGTGCGTTTTTATCGATGATCGCGCCTTCAACGGAACAATCACCTCCAATATGAAGAGGAAGCTTCTTGCCTTCTGCTGCCCAATCTCTTTCATAATAGTCGTTTCCCATTAAGATACTGTCTTTGATCTTCACACCGCTGCAGATCTGGCTGCGCAGCCCAATTATTGAATGATGGATGATCGCGTTTTCAATTCGGCAGCCTTCTGAAAGCAAAGTGTCTTCCATCACGCAATTGGTGATCACCGAACCCGGTAAAAAGCGAGGATGGCTGTAGATGGGGTTTGAAGGGTCAAAAAAGTTGAAGGGAGGATTTGGCATGGCCAGGGCCAGGTTTGTATCATAAAAGGTGCGGATCGTTCCAATATCTTCCCAAAATCCTTCAAAGTCATAGCCGTAAACCGAGTGAGTGTTGATCGCAGAAGGAAGTACTTCTCCGCCAAAATCATCATCAGTGTTTGTTTCAAGCAGATCAATGAGAACATCAGTTTTGAAGAGATAAATCCCCATCGACCCCAGGAATGGTTTATCAGGGTCTTCACGGCAAGCGGCATATTTAAGAGTTTGTTCGTCTTTTGGCTTTTCAAAGAAATCGGTGATCTTGTTGGCAGGATCTCTTTTCAAAATTCCAAAGCGGGGAGCGTCTTCTTTATTTATGGGTTGAACGGCGACTGTAATATCCGCGTTCTGGCTGACGTGAAAATCAGCCATCTTGGCAAAATCCATGCGGTAAAGATGATCACCGGCGAGGATCAGCACATATTTTGCCCTGGAAGAACGGATCTCGGGTAATTGTTTTCGTACAGCGTCTGCGGTTCCCTGGTACCAGGCCATGTTGCCCATGGTTTGTTCTGCGGCCCAAATTTGCACCCAACCATTATGGAAGGCATCGAAGTTATAGGTGCGAACAATATGCCGGTGCAGCGAAATGGAATTGAACTGGGTAAGCACACCAATTCTAAGGATGCCTGAGTTGATGCAGTTACTGATGGGAATATCGATCAACCGATATTTGCCAGCCATTGGTACTGCCGGCTTGGAACGCTGCTGTGTTAATGGAAAAAGCCTTGAACCGCGTCCACCGCCTAAAATGACCGCCAGGATGTCATCTACATTTGCCATTCTGCACCTTTCTCAACATGGGTAAGGGTTTCAGTCATCATATTCTCATTCAGAGATTCCAATAAGAATACAATAAGTGAAATGTATAGTCAATCCATTTTAATCCGTTCTTACAATTTTCTGATAACGAATATTGAGGTCAATCCGCGGATGGGTGAGAAAAGGCTCGTTTTGACACCAGGAAGAGGACTGAACAAAGAAGTGCTCCAAATATGTATGGGGCGCTGGATCCAAGGGTTTGAAATAGAGCGCCGCCGAGTACAGGTGCCAGTGCATTTGCGGCACTTAATAGGGCGGCAGAGATTCCCAGGGTTCCTCCAATCTCTTCGATGGAAACTTTTCGGGTGAGCAGACTGTTGACCGAAGGCTGTAAGACGCCTCCGCCAATCGCTGCCGGAACCATGGCCAACAGCAGCCATCCGAGGCCGAGTAACCCCTTTTTACCTTCTGACGGAACATTGATCTGTAAGTGTTGAGTGGGAGGAGTTTCTCCAGGCAGGTTACGGCCGCCGCTTAATTCGGCGGTCACTGCTTTTTGTGAATACCAGGGGGGCGGGATCCGCGGGGTCAAAGCGGTCAATAGTAAGCCTGCCACCAACATGGCCAACCCAAAACGGATGAGCCAGGTTTCACCAAAGCGTCGGCTCCATTTGCCAATAAAATAGCCCTGCACAGAAACGACAAGTATTCCAACCCACACAAAGATGATGGAATTACCTGAGGCATTTAATCCGAGTCGGTTAAGGGTAAATAGTGAGAGCAGTTGTTGGAAGCCGCCGAAGGCGATCTGATAGATAAAAAGCAGAATCAATAAGAATCCAACCATTGGTTTCTTTAAAGTTGCGAAGAATAGTGCCAGTGAGATTTCTTTACGGGAGGTCAGGGATATTGTTTTACCTGCTGGGTGAGTCTCTTTGAGCAGCACTATGGTCATGATGATAGAAAGGAGTGAGAAACCTGCCGCTACGAATGCAGGTACATGATAATTGTTGCCGCTTGCAGAAAGTGAGAGAAAGGCAATTACCGGGCCAACCACAAAACCCAACCCAAATGCTGCGCCAATTAACCCAAGACCCTGGGTGCGGTTTTTCTCAGTGGTGATATCGCTGATCACGGCTTGCGCGGTCGAAATGTTGGCTCCTGATAAGCCGTCCAGAATGCGGGCGGCGAAAAGCATCCAGAGCGAATTTGCAAACCCCAGCAGGAGAAAACCAAGCAGGGTGCCCGCCTGGCTGATGATCAATATGGGTTTTCTGCCAAAGCGGTCAGACAATCGGCCGAGGATGGGGGCGCCTACCACCTGCATGGCCGGGTAAGCAGCGCCGAGGATACCAATGGTAGTGGCGTTGGCACCAAATGAAGCTGCATAAAAAGACATTAATGGGATGATGATCGTCAATCCAAGTAAATCGATCAAGATGATCACAAATACAGGGATGATCTTCTTGAAATCGAGCTTATCTTCTGGGGGTGTTGTAACTTCTTTGTCTTTCATAATTAACTCCTGCTTTCAGATATGACAATCATAACTACTGGCAGGATCAATTTCAATGCAGTATATGAAAATTTTGCCTTGGTGTATAAGGTTTATATAAAGATTTATTCTATTTGGATGGCAAGGTTCGAGCGAATTCCACTCCCAGTTGGATCCATTCCGCCAATTCTTTTTCATCCCTGGTGCCGGACGGGATGATTTCCAACCAACCGCTCATGGCTTTGCCAGTCAAATCAAAAGGTTTTGCTGATGGGCGGTTCAGTAAATTGGTATATTGATCTTTGCCGACCCTAACGATGAGGTTGTTTCCATGTACCCCACATGCCATGTTGCCGTTGATTAAATATCCTATACCACCAAACATTTTCTTTTCGATCAGGTTTTCATTTTTCAGAATTACGCGAATTCTGTCTACTAGTTGATCATCGAAAGCCATGGAATCCCTCCAGAAATTTAAAAGGTTATTTCACGAGCTTTACCCCTTAAGAATAGGGTCAGTACGAGCCCTGCCGCAAATCCGCCGATATGTGCCATGTAGGCCACCCCGCCTGAAGTGGTGGCATTAGAAAGGGTTCCCAATCCGCTGACCAGTTGGATGACGATCCATACGCCGATCACCAGCAGTGCGGGCAGGTTCACGATCCAGGCAGCCAGTAAAACGCGTACTTTTCTGCCGGGGAAGAGGACCAGGTAGGCAGCCAGCACACCGGCAATTGCCCCTGATGCGCCCAGTGTTGGGTTTTCACTAGACATCGAGACCGCGTATTGGGCTAAACCCGCCGCCAGTCCGCACAAAATATAGAAAACCAAAAACTTGAAATGGCCAAAACGGTCTTCCACATTATCGCCAAAGATCAAAAGATATAGCATATTTCCGCCCAGGTGCAGCCAGCCGGCATGTAAAAACATGGATGTAAATAAAGTGATGAATCCTGCAGTTGGGTTGGATATCATGCGGGCAGGCACAAAAGACCAGGAATTAATAAATGCATTTTCTCCTGCCAATTCCAGCAGGAACACAAAAACGTTAAGTGCGATCAGTGCGTAAGTCACGATCGGAAAAAGTCTGCGTTGTGAATTGTCATCACCGATAGGCAGCATGGGTTACTCCTTAAAAATCGTCCATTTCATTTTTATCAAGTATATGTGGTTTTATATTGGACTGCAATTGGATGTCAAAAAACAGATAACAAAAAGCCTGACGAGATCGTCAGGCTTCTATGTCTCAGATCAAATACGGCCCTATTTCACATCCTTGGATGTGACATCGATCACGTTATCAGGGTCGATCTGCTGGCGGGGTTGAGGTGATTTCTTGCGAAAGATCAGCGCTCCCACCACCGCGAGAACAAGGATGATGAACACAGCTACAACAACGAACACGATCAATAGTAAACTCAACATTCCATACTCCTGGTAAATAAGTTTGTTCCGTAATTATTTACGTTGATTGTTTTCCTGGGTTGCAATGATTCAACCTAGATAAAATCAGATCAGAACGAGTGGGGTAGCGGTATATGCACCCCCGAGTAAACGACGAGTCTA
>DAIEPS010000075.1 GCA_027348305.1 Anaerolineaceae bacterium
CTTACGGCCCATGGTTCCGTGCCCTTGAGCGTCAAGGCCATGAAGGCCGGGGCGGCGGACTTCCTGGAGAAGCCGGTGGAGGACCAGACCCTGCTGGATGCGGTTTACCAGGCTTTGGAAAGGAACCGGCTGGCCCGCGAATTGCATGACAGCGCCAAGCAGAAAGCCTTTGCTGCGCTGGCGCAGTTGGGCACCGCAAACGGTGTGTTGCCTGAGAATCCTCAATCCGCGCGGGCACATCTTCAGGAGGCCGAGAACCTGGTCTATGAAGTCATTGAGGAGCTCACCTTCTTGATCCAGGAGATGTACCCCCTGGCGTTAAAGGAAAAGGGGCTGGCCACCAGCCTTCGCGAATATGTCTTTGATTGGGAAGCGCGTACTGATATTCAGGTGCAGGTTTCCATCGAACACGAAAAGCGGCTCGCGCTAAATGTGGAACAAGCCATATACCGGTCGATACAAGAGGCACTCTCCAATATTGCGCGACATAGCAGGGCTACATCTGTGAAAATTGGTCTTGTGTTTTCAGATCAAAATGTGACTGTAGAAATTTGTGATAATGGCTGCGGATTTGACATGAAGACCAGGCAGAATGGAATGGGGCTGCGATCCATTCGCGAGCGAATCGAATCCATTGGCGGCAGTCTGCAAATTGTCAGTGCACCTGAAAGCGGCACTTGTATCTCGTTCAGTGCTCCATTAAAATCACCTCAAGCCCATGAAGGAGACGAAAATGACGAATCCCATCTCGATCATTCTGGTGGATGACCACGAAGTGGTCAGGAACGGTGTGCGCGCATACCTTGAAACGCTGAAAGAATTTCAAGTGGTGGGCGAAGCGGCTAACGGTGAAGATGCGATTCGATTGGTTTCTGAAAAGATCCCGGATGTCGTCTTGCTGGACCTGATCATGCCAGGCATGGGTGGGGTGGATACCATTCGCGGGATCAAACAGGTCAGTCCGCGCACCCAGGTGGTGGTGCTGACCTCGTTCCATGAAGACGCCAATATTTTCCCGGCATTGAAAGCCGGCGCAATCTCGTATATCTTGAAAGACATGAAGATGGATAAACTGGTCGAGGCGCTAAACCGGGCCGTCCAGGGCGAGGTGACGCTGCATCCGCGGGTGGCGGTAAGGGTGCTGCAGAACATCCGCGGCGAAAACCCAGAAGCTGAACCCTTGTTCACCGAACTGACTGACCGCGAGACGGATGTGTTGAAGTTGATCGCCAGCGGATTAACCAACAGCCAAATTGCAGAAAAACTGGTGATCAGTGAGAACACGGTCAAAGGTCATGTGAGCAACATTTTGAGCAAGCTGCACATGGCAGACCGCACCCAGGCGGCAGTTTATGCCTGGCAGCGCGGCATCGTCCACCGCGATGGATTCGCGTAACCAGTTTTTGAAAACCCCTTAAATGACAAATCCCGCGAATTCCGCGGGATTTGTTCAGGAGAAGAACAAGTAACATTTCTTGGTTTGACTATCTGATCATGAACCAGATCTTGAACTATCCCTTCAAGGAACCTGCCATCATGCCTCTCAGGAAGTATCGTCCAAGGAAGATGTAAACAAGCAAAGTGGGCAGGGCCGCCAATACAGCAGCAGCCATTTGAAGGTTCCACGGCACGATCTGCCCGCCTGAAATATTGTTCAACGCCACTGTAACCGTCCAGTTCTTGGGGCTGGTAAGCACCACCGAGAAGAGGAAGTCGTTCCAGGCCTGCGTGAATTGCCAGATTAACACCACCACGAAACTGGGGATGGATATCGGCAGCAGAATATCCCAGTAGATGCCAAGCATTCCTGCACCGTCGATCTTGGCAGCTTCCACCAACTCGTTCGGTATGCTGGCATAGTAATTTCTGAAGGTAAGGGTGGTAATAGGGATGCCGTAAATGATGTGCACCAGCACCAGCCCTGGGAGCCCGCCATATAAACCCAGCTTATCCATCACCTGAACGAGGGGAATCAAAATGGATTGATAGGGAATGAACATGCCAAAGAGGATCAACGGGAAGATGATATCGGCGCCCTTGAATTTCCATTTTGCCAGCACGTATCCATTCAAAGAACCGAGGATGGAAGAGAGCACGGCTGCCGGCAGCACAACATTGAGGCTGTTCCAAAGGTTGGGTGCCAATTTCTCAAATGCCAGTTTGTAGTTGGAAAAGTCAAAGGAATGAGGCAGATTCCACATTTCTTTGATACTGATCTCGTTGCCACCTTTGAATCCGGTCATTACCATTACGTAAACCGGGATCAGGTAGAATATCGCCAGAAAAACAAGTGGAATATAACTCCAGTAACGAGCACGGCTGCGATTCATTATTGTTGTCCCTCCTTCCGTAGGGAGAAGAAGAGATAAGGAATGATCAACACTGCGGTACTGATCAAGAGCAGGATACTGATCGCAGCACCGCTTCCGTAAAGATGAGCATCAAAGGTGGTTTGCCACATATTGATCGAAGGCATGTCAAGTGGCAACTGTTTGCCCGCAACAGCGATGACCAGGTCAAAAGTCTTCAATGACATGTGCCCAAGGATGATCATGGCAGATAAGGTTACAGGCCGTAATAACGGAAAAACGATATAACGGAAAATTTCAAATTCGGTGGCACCATCCACACGGGCAGCTTCGCGAAGTTCATCTGGGATTGCTCGCAAGCCGGCCAGATACATGGCCATTGTGTAACCTGATAACTGCCAGATGGCCGGGATTGCAATAAACGCCATGCCCCATTCAGGGGTTGCGGTATATAGACTATTTAGAAAATCAAGGTGCAGCGTGTGAAACAACAGGTTCAAACCACTCAAACGTGAACCTTGCGCCGGGTTCATCAACCATCGCCAGACCACACCGGTAACGATATATGAAATCGCCATGGGGAATATAAATAAATTTCGGAAGAGCCCTTCACCTTTCAAACCCTGATCCAGTAAAAGGGCAGTGATCAAACCCAGAAGAAGGGTGCCAAAAACGAAAATGACTGTAAAAATGAGTGTATTTCGAATATCGATCTGAAAACGCAGGTTATTGGTAAAGAGATCAATGTAGTTCTGAAGCTTGACAAACGTATAATCCGGGATCATCCCTTTCCAGGCAGTAAAAGAGACTCTCGTTGTCCATCCGATGAACCCGTAGACAAAGACTGCAACAGCCAGTATGGATGGGGAGACCAATAAAAAGGCCAGCCATTTCTCTTTTTTATTGCGCATGGAATTTCCTCAAACTCGTCGATAAAGATTAATTATAGCAAAAGAACGAAGACCGTATTGTAACGGTCATCGGGGAGAGTCTCTCCCCGATGACCACAAGATGTTTAGTTCAATGAGATACTATTTTTTGCAGGGACCAAATTGAGCGCAGGAGGCGACCATCGATGCCTGGAATTTCGCTGCATCTTTATCGAGGATAAAGGCACCGAAATCAGTGGCGATCTGGTTTTTCCATGTGTCATTGGCAACTACACCGTGCCACAGGGATCCAACAACAGTGTCTTTTGACCAGTCAGCCATGGCTGATTGCAGGTAAACACCGTAGAGGGATTTGTCAGCATCGTTACGAGCTGGGATGGAACCCTTCACAGGATTGAAAGCGTCCTGGCCTTCTTTGGAGCCGCACAGGGTGAGCCATTTGATGGCTGCATCGCGGTTTTTGGCACCAACGGGCAGGTTGAAGCTGTCTGACAGGAAGTCATACACACCCTGGGTTCCGGGGACTGGCATCCAGGCATAGTCAGTTTCGGGGGTCAAACCGAGGTTTCCACCATCAACTTTGCCGCTGAAGTAGCCATCTGCCCAGTCGCCCATTACATTGAAGGCGGCGTCGCCATCGGCGACCAGTTTCGAGGCATCCTGCCATGACAGGGTGGCGTAGTCTGAGTTCACATATTCCATCAGTTTGTTATAGTCTTCGATGGATTTCAGAACTTTTGCATCGTTCCAGTCAGCTTCGCCATTCCAAAGTTTGGTGTACATGTCAGCACCGGCATCGGCGATCAAAACGGTTTCCCAAAGTTGAACTTCGGTCCAGTTTTCGCCAAGGGCCAGAGGGGCTTCCATTCCGGCGGTCTTGAGGGCGGCAAGAGCGGTTAACCAACTTGCGAAATCAGTGGGGGCTGTGACATTGTATTTGGCCAATACTTTGGGGTTGTACCAGAGCACATTGGCGCGGTGAATGTTCACGGGCACTGAATAGGGATGTCCGTCCTTGGAGATCAAGGGGATAAGGGTCGCGGGGAAGACATCGTACCAGCCGTTGGCTTTGTAGAGGTCATCCAATGGTTCAAGTTGGCCGGCAGCCACATAGGTACCGATCATTTCCTGACCAGCATGTCCCTGGAAGGAATCCGGGGGATCGCCAGCAGCTAAACGTGTAGCCAAAACGGCTTTGGCGTTGGAGCCAGCACCGCCTGCAACAGCAGCATTCACAAATTCGATATCAGGATTCTGCTTGTTCCAGATGGCGATCATGGCTTCCAAACCGGCAGCCTCACCACCACCAGTCCACCATGAGAAGACCTCGAGCTGTTGTTTCGCTGCGGGGGCTTGGGTGGCAGCAGGTGCCTCAGTGGCAGCGGGTGCCTGTGTGGCAGCTGCTTCGGTGGCTGCGGGAGCCTGGGTTGCGACGGGGGTCTTAGCGCACGCGGCAAGCGTCATCGCCACAACCAAAACTACTGCAAATACTACATAAAGTTTCTTGGGCATTTTTCTCTCTCCTTCTAGAATGTGAAAAATGAACAGATGTTTGGCAGAATCTACCAAACTCAACACTCTTGATTATAATGATTGCATTCTCGCAAACAATCATCTTTCGGTCATAATGTGGACATTAATTGGACACATTTCAAAGCAAAGGAAGTTGATCTCATGGTGACTCGTCTTTTCTTCAATGAAGTAATTAAAGATGTCCTAGACAACCTGTATGACATCGCCTCACTTGAGACCCATCCTGCGCTATTTTCCGTTATAAAACTTCCACAAGGGTTCACTGGTAGTAAAGGTGAATTTATTCGGCAATTCATGCTGGATGGTATAGAGCAGCTTCGCCCTCCGCGCAAAGAACTTTCATTGACCGCACCAGAATGGCGGCCGTACATTATTCTTAATAAACGTTATGTTGAGGGGATGGGCAGCCAGGAACTTTCTGACCTGTTGATGATCAGTCCTAGGCAAATGCGCCGTGATCATCATAAAGCACTCGCCGCACTTTATGGAATTTTGTGGACGGCTTGTTATCCCAATGAGAAAACAGAGAGCGACGCAGATCTAAATCCAGTAATTGAAGTCCACAATGAAATGATAGATCCCCTTGAGACCACTCGCGGGGTATACGCGATGCTGAAGAAACAGTTTGACCAGAAAAACTTCAATGTAGAGTTTCTGCCTGTAGAAGGTTTTATGCCGGTGATCACAGACCGCGTTATTTTGCGGCAGGTTCTCATCAGTTTATTTAATGATATTCTCCATAACCAGTCCGTCGATAATTTACAAATTAGCTGCAGTTCATCTGCAAATCATGTACTGCTTGAGTTTTCCAGTATCGTCAGCAATGAAATTAAAGACAGTGATCCAGAGCATGATGAGACCATCGCAGACGAACTTACCGCTGTGGCATACTGGTGTGAACGGATCCATGCGCGTGTTGAAGAATTGTGCACCAATGAGAATAGTGTTCGAAAAGTTAAACGGACCTTATGGCTGCCGCATTCCGATCAAAAGATCATGCTGGTTATTGACGACCAGGAACCCGTGGTAAACCTTTTTCAACGCTATCTATCGCAGACTGATATATTAACCATCGGGATCAGCCATCCTGAAGAAGCCATTCCCCTGGCACGTCATTTACGCCCCGCGCTTATCACTCTTGATGTGATGATGCCTCAGATGGATGGCTGGGAACTCTTGCAGCTCATAAAGCTTGATGAGATGCTCAAGAATATTCCAGTAATTATCTGTTCAGCCTGGAATGATCCTGATCTGTCGCGCTCATTAGGCGCACAGGCTTATTTAAAGAAACCTGTGACTCAAAAAATGCTGCTTGATGCAGTTCACACGCTAATTCCCGCCTGATACTTGTTTCTTATCAACCTCATTTTCACTGACACCCTTCTCAGCTTTATTGGATGCCGCAGAAAGGTTGTTTCCGCTGCCGGGTTTGGTGTATACCGGGTTGACCTCGTGAACAGCCGCGTTCACCAGTTCAGCCAATTCATTACGATCATAAGGGCGGTTGACCAAAACGCTGAATATTCCTTTTTGCTGAGGGCTGAAGGTTGACGGGGGATCGCTTGCAGAGATGATGACCACCGGAATTTTTCGAAGATCTTTATCTTGAAGCATCTGGTTCAAGAGCGTTAATCCATTCATATCTGTCAGGTCAAGATCAAGAAAAACAACCCCAACCGGAATTGAATGCAAGTAACGCAAAGCTTCCTGTCCATCCAGGGCAGTAAGGATCTTGAGGTTTTCTGACACAACCGCTTCACTATTCTCATTGGGCCGAAGTGCCTGCGTTACAAAACGCGCCATACTGGGATCATCATCCACAACAAGAATGGTGTTTACTTTCAGATCCAGTTTCTGAACGGTCTCAATTAATACCTGCCGCGGAACCGGTTTAACCAGATAATCCAATACACCTTCAGGCAAATTGGAACTGCGGTTTTGCCGGCTGACTGGCAGCGTAAATGTCACCAGGGGCACGTCATAAGGAGGGTCGGCAGAAAAAGAAAGTACGTCAGGATGGTTTGCCAGGTTGTCATCCACGATGACCGCCCGTGGAAATGTCTTTTCAACCACCGAAGCCAGTTGGTGCGGATCTGTAAGGATCGTAACCTTGTACCCTTTAATCGACTTAATGAAAACCCTGGCCGAAAATGCATCTTTTACCAGCATTAGCAAAAGGGGAACTTTTTCAGGCTCAACGTCTGGTACTGTTTTCAGTGTTTCAAAAGTTGAATCCTCATTTATGACGTGTACATCGTCAATTTGCTGATGAAAAGGTACGGTGAAGTAAAAGATCGAACCGCGGCCGGGTTCACTTTTTACTCCCATTTCTCCATTATGGAGGCGCACAAACCGTCTTCCAATTGAAAGCCCAAGACCGCTCCCTTCACCTGAATGAAGGTTATCATCTCCAACCTGTCTGAATTCGTGGAAAACCTTCGGGAGATCCTCTTTCGCTATGCCTGTTCCGGTATCAATTACTTCGACTTTAAGTAGATCCGGTGTGGATTTGAAGGCCCTGATTGTGATGCTTCCCTGGCGAGTAAACCGCAATGAATTGGTCACCAAATTTAACAAAACCTGACGGATTCGGGTGCGATCAACAAACACAGGCGGAAGATCAGGATCGATCTCAATAATGAGGTCCAGGCCTTTGTCTACTACCGAGGCATGAACCATTTCGCGCACATCTTCGGCTATCTCAGAAAACTTCAATTTTTCTCGAAAAACAGTAAATTGTTTGGCATCCATTTTTCCCATGTCAAGGATGTCATTTATGAGCTGCATGAGATGAGTGCTGCTTCTATAGATCTCTTTAATATCATCATATAAACCAGGGGGCCATGATTTTAGATCATCATAGGTTTCAGGTGAATTGACCATGAGGTCGCTAAAACCAATAATGAAATTCAACGGGCTCCGCAGTTCGTGGCTTACAGCAAGAGCGAAACGATCTCTTTCTTCACGCGCTTTATCCGCCTGCCCGCGGGCGTAAGTGAGCATTAAATTCATGCGATCCAATTGATAATTGGCATTATTGACATCTTTCAAGAGAACGCTGATCTCGGCACGATGTTCACGAGCTTCATTTAATCTTTTCATGGCCTCACGGTAATGCAGGGATGAGGCTTCGATCGAGGCAACCAGATTGTAGGAAATTCCCCAACCCAATGCCGTAGATGCCATGCTTGCCAATATGACAACCACCTGATAATGGTCCAAAATTGGATAAGCCAACCATAAATGATTCCAAAAAAGGAATGTTGTTATGATCATTCCTTCCAATATGAGTGCAGGTTTTAATCCCATCATTACTTCAGCCATGATGGGCAGGAAACAAAACAACAGCAATACCTGGGGTTCATCGTAAAAGAAGAAAGCCAAAATAATGGCTGCGGCCAGGCCAACATTCCAAATTATTTGTGCGATCAAATAGAAATGATTCAGTAATCTGAAAACGATAAGACCGATAATCGCGATCAG
>DAIEPS010000076.1 GCA_027348305.1 Anaerolineaceae bacterium
GATCATCCCAGGAACAGGTCGCCCGGGAGCTCGGCTATGACAATATGGAGTTCAAAAAGGGCTTTCTGGAGGCCATCCCGCTGCCTGACGGCGCGGCCGACGTGGTGATTTCCAACTGCGTGATCAACCTGAGCACCGACAAACCGCAGGTCTTGCGTGAGATCCTGCGCGTGCTTAAACCCGGCGGACGCATGGCCATCAGCGACATTGTCACCAGCGGGGATCTGCCCGGCGACATTAAGGCAAGCATGAGCTCATGGGTGGGCTGCATCGCCGGCGCCATGGACGCGGATGTGATGACCGCCGAGATGAAGAAAACCGGGTTCACCAATATCTCGCTGAAGCCTAATTATTTCAGCGAAGAGATGGTGGCCGATACGGTCAAACAAGCAGGGTATACCGGCAGCATGAGCAACGAGGCTTTACGCAAGGCAGTTTTCAGCGCGAGCATTTCCTCCGAAAAACCCGCATAAATTATTTGTCATTGCGAACCCTGATTAATAAGCTCTAAAACATTTTAGTCAACCAATGATTTGTGTTTAACACATAAGTAATTCATGTCAGGGTGAAGCAATCCCCTTCAAGAGAGGTTCTGTTCACTGCAACGTGACAGTCTAACCCCCTCTTGCAACAAGACGCGTGTCCCACCAGTAATATTTTTTGGTGGGGCACGCAGTTATCGAGAACCAATTCAATCTACCTTTTATCATATTTACTGTTTGATTCAGAAATAGCCGCTATATAGTTAATTATTAAAATAGTGCTTCTACAAGCGTAAGCGCTTGTATGTAGAACCGGTTTACGGTTGGTATAGATTTGGAGATTGCTTCACCCTGACCAGAGTAAACAAATTGTGAATAGCGAACCCTTGCTTAAACTGGCAGATAAAGGAGTTATTGGCTCAGGGTTCGCAATGACAATTGTGGAGTTGGTTATATAAAAACCAATTCAACGCATCGACTATTCCAACTCAACCACATCTGACTCCGGTTCAAAGGGGATTAAATCAGCCTCGTCCACGGCTAAACCGTGCGGTTCAAACTCCTCAACGATGCTCTGCCAGCCGAACAACTGAGAATAGACCACCGTCAGATCGGCGCTCCCCAACAAACGGATGCCCTCGTTTTTCAACAATTCTTTCCATTTCAGCGTCAGGTTAACAGAACGGTTGAAGACCTGGTAGATCACGGCCGCGTCATCGTCCGCGGCGATGCGGTTGATCGAAAGCTTGCCGCAGCCGGTGCAGCGGTGGATCAGCATCAGTTCGCCCTGAGCTTCACGGTTGTAACGTTTCGCGGTCTGCTTGATCGTCAACCCCAGCGGCTGCATACGGCTCTTGCACTGCGCTTTGCGGTCGCCTGCCTTGAATTCGTCTACATGTTTCGACCACAAACAGCGCGGACAGTGGTTGCGGTTGTTCACCCCTGACATCTCACGATCGGTGGTGACTGAAAAGCCACATTGCGCGCAAGTGAAACCTTTTTCATAAACCTTGCCATCGCGGCGAGGTTCTTCAAGGTCGTTTTCTTCCCGGCTGCGGGAAATATTCTTTTTTCTTTTTTCAAAAGCGGCGTCAAGGAACTCATCCTCGGTAAACCGCGTATTATGCTTATGTTTCATGGGTACCCCAACAAAAAACAACCCGCCGTGGATAGATCCGTGGCGGGCTGTCTTTAATCAAAATGACTGATTAAATGAAGACTGAACTTTGGGGATCGCTTAACACTTCAATGGGTGAAAAACGGTCATCGTACGTCTTAAAAACAAACCACGGAGCAAATGAGCACCCGTGGCGGAAAAAGTTAAACCAAAAACTGGTTGGGCCTTTTCTTACGGGCGCACCCTTGCAATAAGTGTGGTTACAATGACCGAAGCGAAATTAAACAAACAAACACCTTTTCATATTATTTACAACGAGCCGAATTATCACATAATTTCGGCGGCTGTCAAGAGTAAAGGCTAATTAATTCTAGAAATAATTGCCCGGCACCTTACCTGTTCTTTGCCATATACATGGCATGGTCTGCAACGCTTAAGAGCATTTCGGCTTCCTCGCCGTCGGCGGGGAAAGTGCTGATGCCGAAGGAAGCGGTCACGCTGTGTTCCTCTTCATCCACCCACAGGCGGATCTTTTCGCCCAGTTTGTCTGCCACTCTTTTCGGCTCTTCGATGTTGGTGATGCCATCCAGCAGCACCACGAACTAGTCACCGCCTATGCGAGCCACTGTGTCTGAGGTACGCACATTTTTGGTCAAAGCCAGGGCTACTTTTTTCAAATACAGGTCACCCATGGCGTGACCGGCTTTGTCGTTGATATTCTTAAACCCATTCAAATCGATAAATAGGAGCGCAAACAGGCTTTTATTACGCTTGGCATGAAAAATGGCCTGTGAGATCCGGTCGGAAAGCATAAAACGGTTGGCCAGCGAAGTGAGTGAATCATGCGTTGCCAGCCATTGGAACCCGATCTCGGAATTTTTCAATTCGTTTATCTCGCGGGTGATCCCCAGCAAGCCGACCACTTCACCAGAATCGTTGTAGATCGGCAGCTTGGTCGTGGATGTCCAGTTATTATCACCGCGGGCCGAATCGACAAGGTTCTCGATCAAACTTAATTTTGGCTGACCGGTTTCCATGACCTGCTGATCATCCACCATGGTCTTTTTACCAAAGGCTTCACCGAATAACTCAATATCGGTTTTTCCATAGATTTCAGTGATGCCGCTTTCTGCAAAATAGGAGGCCATTTTATTACTGATACGCCACAACCGGCATTCACGGTCCTTGATGTAGACACTGTCACCGACGTTGTCAAAAAAGGCCTTAAGCACCCATTCGTCTTTGCAGAAATGCGAGTAACCTTCCATGGTATCTCTCCGGATCAGAATCTTTTGGTAGATGTGGATATTGATAATCATTATAGAACGAAACGATGGAAATGGTTGTCGGGTCAAACCCACAAGATTGAAAACCGGATGCAATGCACTGCATCCGGTTTAAAAGTGTTTTTTCTTCTCCAGTATGGTTAGATCCAGTGGAGGATGCCGGCAAAGACGACCATTGCGACTACATCAATTCCCCACACCACAGCCAAAAAGCGCTTCTGGGTTTTTGGCTGCCAGTCGTAGCAGAAAAAGGCCGCCAAAAAGAAGGGGATGTATACCGTGATGAACACGGGGATGGCGCCCCACCAGGTATATACCCAGTGGAAGGCGGGGGTGGTGGCCAGGAAGATCTCAATGATCGAGAAACCGGCGGCATTCATGATGGCAAAAAAGAGGCGGTTGTTGATGCCCAGGATCTTTTTCTTCGGGTCTTCAGGCAGGAATTTGCTCATCACCAGGCCGGCGATCGAGAACATCAGGCTTAATTCGATGCCCACGCCGATCAGCAGCAGGTACGACGTCCCGGTGGGGACGGTCCACAGCGCATGGCCGCTGAAATGCTGGATCATGGCGTTGAGGATCTCGTAGAACCAGTGGACGCCGTAGAGTGCCAGGCCGGCAGCGATGGCTTTGTAGTTTTTCTTGGTGAATTCATTGGCATACACGTACATGACCAGCGCCAGCAGCGGAATCACGTACCACTGGAAGTAGGCCGGGTTTCTGAGCAGCTCTAATGCCTGTTGGGTGAGTTCGGGTTGGTTCAAGTTCTCCTCCTTGAGATAAGTGTGTTTTGCAATAATGACTTAACTCTATTATAGGTTTTCCTGGATTTTTTGTGAAAACTTTAAAGAAGCCTGCTGTTCTTGCCTTGTGAGTATAATTAGCCTATGTCTAAAACGATTACCCAGTACGTCTGTCAGCAGTGCGGAAGGACCTCTCCGCGCGCGTTGGGCAAGTGTCCGCAGTGCGGCGGGTGGGATACGATGGTCGAAGAGGTGGTGGTTGAGGCTTCTTCACCCGCCAAAGCCCAGGTAAGAGGGTTGAACGCCCGTTCACAGCCGCGCCGCATGGGCGATATTTCAGGGGACGCCGAAATGCGCATCCCACTGCCGATCGGCGAGTTCGCCCGTGTCTTGGGCGGAGGTGTTGTCCCTGGATCGATCGTGCTGGTGGGTGGCGACCCCGGCATTGGCAAATCCACCCTGCTGCTGCAAATGGCGCTTGAACTGGCTGATCATAAAACACACAAAAAAGCGCTCAAAGTGTTGTATGTTTCGGGTGAGGAATCTGAGCGCCAGATCAAAATGCGCGCACTTCGGCTGACCCGATTGAATGACGATCAACCCGGGCACGAGTTCAGCCAGGACCTGCTGCTGCTGACCGAAACCAACCTGGATGTTGTGCTGGAGCAGGTGCAGGCGCTCAAGCCTGACATCCTGATCGTGGATTCCATCCAGACAGTTTATCTGCCGGACCTCAATTCGACTGCCGGTTCTGTCAGCCAGGTGCGCGAATGCGCCAACAAGCTGCGTGAACTGGCCAAGAGCAGCGATATGGCCGTCTTTTTGGTGGGTCACGTCACCAAGGAAGGCGTCATCGCCGGTCCGCGCGTACTTGAACATATCGTTGATACCGTCCTCTACCTTGAGGGCGACCGTTTTCAATCTTATCGCCTGCTGCGGTCGGTCAAGAACCGGTTTGGCGCCACTGCTGAAGTGGGCGTCTTTGAAATGCGCGAACACGGCATGATCGAGATCACCAATCCCTCTGAAGCTTTTTTGGCCGAGCGCATGACCAATGCCCCCGGTTCGGCCATCGCCGTCACCATGGAAGGCACCCGTCCGCTGCTAGTCGAGATGCAGGGGCTCACCAGCCCGAGCAACCTCGGCAATCCGCGGCGCACCCCCAATGGCGTGGACTTCAACCGCCTGTTGCTGATCACGGCCGTGCTCACCCGCAGGCTGGGCATGCGCCTGGCAGAACAGGACGTGTTTGTTAATGTCATCGGCGGTCTGCAGATCGGTGAACCTGCCGCGGACCTGGCCATTGCCACTGCCATCGCCTCCTCGATGAAAGACATCCCCGTCAAGGCGGATACCGTGATGATCGGCGAGGTGGGGCTTTCGGGCGAACTGCGTTGGGTGAGTCAGATGCCCGCGCGCCTGCGCGAAGCCCAAAAACTCGGATTCAAAACCGCCATCATTCCGCGGCGTCTGCGCCAGGGCGAACCCCTGCCTGAAGGTATCGTGCTCAAAGAAGCCCGCTCACTGCGTGAAGCGCTGGGTTGGGCCTTGCTCGAAGAAAAATGATCCGTGGAGGATAAAATGCAAATCTCGTCCCTCAATATAGGTATCATCTCGCTCGTCCGGCGCAACCACGGGTTGGAGCACGCCACCATCAACCTGCTCAGTAAAAATATCCCTGGCACCTCGTTTGCCGGTTATTCAGACCACAAGGGATTCTGGATCGTGGGGGATGTCTCCACGGATGTGCTGCTTGAGACCGCCCAGCAGGCGCTGACGCGCATGAAGAGCGGCGAACGCTCGCTGGCCATCCACGCCAACTGCGGCACCAATTATGTCACCGCCGGAGTACTGGCGGGGTCGCTGGCCTGGCTGGCAACACTGGGCAGTGGCAATTCTTTCAAGAAAAAATTCGACCGTTGGCCGCTGCTGGTCATGCTGGTCACCGGAGCGCTGATCGTGGCGCAGCCCCTTGGGCCCAAGGTGCAGGAACACGTGACCACTTCGGGTGAACCGGGCAACCTGGCCATCAAACAGATCGTGAGATACGAGCGCAACATCCCCGGAAGACCCATGCTGCACCGCATCCTCACCGCAGAAGTCAACCACACCGTGGAGGAACCTGCTTGAGCAAGGCCAATATTCACCTTTTACGCGGGGACGATCTCTATTCCGTGGCGCTGGCGGTAAAGACCATCACCGCCTCGCTCGGCGCGGATTTCGACGCCGCGATGAACACCTCACGCCTGGATGGCAAATCCGCCTCATTCGAAGACCTGCAGACCGCGCTCACCACGCTGCCTTTTTTCGGCTCAAACCGGCTGGTGATGGTCGATAACGCGCTTTCAAAGATCGACAAGAACAGCCAGGAGAAATTCCTCAAACTGCTGGATGCCACCCCCGGCTCTACCCACGCCATCTTCCAGGTGGAAGACCACCGCAAGTGGCGCAAAGACGCCAACGGATCGTGGATCCAGCTCTGGGAGACACTATCAACTACCCACTGGCTGGTCAAATGGATCGCCGCGCACGAGAATGCCGAGATCATCGACCTGGCGCTGCCAGACGAAAAAACCATGGATTCATGGGTGGCGGGGGAAGCCAAACGCCTGGGCGGCAGCTTTGAACCTGATGCCGCGCGCGAACTGGCGCGCCACACCGGCAACGACACCGGCATCGCCAGCCAGGAAATTTCCAAGCTGCTGACCTTCGTGGATTTCAAACGCGCAGTCAGCGTCAAAGACGTGATCGAGTGTGTTTCCGTGGAAGGCTCCGCGGATGTGTTCGTCATGCTGGATGACCTGGTCGAAGGGAAAATATCCCAGGCGCAGTCGCTGATGCGGCGCCTGCTCGAAAGCACCCCACCCGAAGCCATTTTGGGCGCGGTGATCCACCGGTTTAGGCAGCTTATCCAGGTGCGCGAGGCGCTGGATGCCCGCGAAGATCTGAAAGTGCTGGTCGACCGCAAGGTGCTTTTCGGCAACCAGGTGGGCAAATACTCGGCAGCCGCGCGGCGCTTCACCATGGAGCAATTGACCGATATCTACGCCCGGTTATTACAGATGGACGTGCAGTCCAAGACCTCATCCGTGGGGCTCGATACCAACCTCGAGATGCTGGTCATGGAGTTGGGGTAAATTTTTTAGAATTAATAAAAACCATGAACACACGAAAGAAAACCAAATTATCAAAGGGATATTAATTGTTTCATGAAATAATTAACTACAACAACTTCAAGATACTGGTTGTGAAATCAGGGGGATTTTTTTGTAATTATCAGTGAGTTAAATACCAGTATCAATTTTCGATGAAACACTATAATTATTATTAAGCGTTGTTTTTTTTCTTATTGGTATTAATTCAGGGTAAATTATGACGTGCACAATTCAATATGATCCGGGTTCAGGTGTCGTAAAGGCGACCTATCTTGGGGGTGAGGATTTTGTCTCTCTCTCTTCGTCGGTGGAGGAAACGGTTCTGGCATTGATCAATAACCATTGTACAAAGCTGTTATGCGACCTCTCCAAGTCAACCGTTCGAATGAGCATCGTTGAAATGGTACAAATCGAGAAATCCATTCATACAGCCCTGCGTTCAAAAAGCATTCACCCGATCTCGATCAAACGAGCCGTGGTCAGGAAAGATAACGATGGTAATCTCGAAAATTATAAATTTTTCGAGAACTCCTCAGTCAACAATCTTCAAATGGTCAAAGTGTTTTCACTTTGTGAAGACGCGTTGGATTGGCTTAATTCTTAGCCTGGATCTATTTGTCATGGCCAATGGTTCCGCGGTGGGGTTGGTGACCAACCTCGAAATGCTGGTAATGAAGCTGGGGTAATTTATTTTTTTTAGGATTAATAAACCACGAAGCAAAAGGCACGAAAGAATACTCAATTACTTAGTTGATTTTTATTGTTTTATTAATTATTACTCAAACTAGCCTTGTTAGGCTAAGTGAGTGGAAAAAACAGGGTGCATCCATGATGCAACAAAAATAGAGGTAGCTATATGAATGATTCTGACCTCTCCCATCTTAAAACCGCCATCTCCGTGGCCCGGAAGGCCCGCGAACACGGCAATCATCCCTTCGGCGCTGTGTTGGTTGATGCCGATAACCAGGTGCTCTTGTCCGCGGAAAACACTGTCCTCACCGGCCGTGACAGCACCGGCCACGCCGAGACCAACCTGGTGCGAATGGCGACGCAGCGCTACACCTCAGCGGTACTGGCGGGCTGCACGCTTTACGCCAGCACAGAACCCTGCGCCATGTGTGCCGGTGCCATCTATTGGAGCGGCATCGGACGCGTGGTCTACGCCCTCAGCGAACTCGATCTTTACGAGATCGTCGGTCCGTCGCCAGATCACCTCTACCTGCCCTGCCGTGAGGTCTTCGCGCACAGCCAGCGCCGCATCGAAGTCCCGGCGCGCCGCCGCCGCCGAGCCGCCGGCCGCCGCCGGGCGCCCGCCGTCCCACGCGATCAGCAGGTCGTACAGCGCGCCGTCGGCGAAACCGGGGTCGAGCGCGACCGCGCGGTGGATCAGC
>DAIEPS010000077.1 GCA_027348305.1 Anaerolineaceae bacterium
GCCTTCTTTGCCATCGGTGATGACGAAGCATCACAGAAATCCGTCAAGGAATTCGAAAAAGCACCTTTCAAGGTCGTATTGGCCACCTACGCTTCTGCGCTGACCGGTATCGCCGATGTGGTTCTGCCTTCAACCAACTGGTTGGAACAGGAAGGCCACTACATTAACCTGGAAGGTAAAGTTCAGGAAGCCAAAAAAGCTATCGTCCCGGCTGAAGAGACCTGGACTACCGTGCAAACCTTGAACACCCTGGCTGAAAAACTCAGCGTTAAATTATCCGCTGATTGGACGAAAGAGATGCACAAACGTGTCTCCGTCGTTGAGATCTCAAAGTAAGCAAGAGAAGGAGAGATAATGGCAAAACCAAAAGTCTCATCAGATTGGCTGGCTGGCTGCGCCGGCTGCCATATGTCGTTGCTGGATATGGACGAAAGAATTGTTGACGTCATAAACTTGGTCGATCTGCGTTCCACCCCGATCACCGACCTCAAACACCCCGATGAATCCGGCGTGGATGTGGGTATTCTCGAAGGCGGAATCAATAATTCATTCAACGAAGAAGTGGCTGTCAATATGCGCTCACGCTGCAAAATATTGGTGGCTTTGGGCGATTGCGCAGTGTTTGGCGGCGTGCCTGCCATGCGCAATTTCTTCACAATCGAAGAATCGCTGCGCCGTGCTTATGTCGAAACTGAAAGCACCGACGAAAGCGGCCACATTCCCAACGATCCTGAATTGGCAGTGCCAATGAAGGTTCACGCCCTGCAAGACTTTGTTAAAGTGGATGTTTTCGTGCCGGGTTGCCCCCCAAGCGCTGATGCAATTTTCCTGGCGTTGAGCGAACTTGGACAGGGACGCATCCCTGAACTCAAGGGCGACACCCTGGCCTGGAATTAGTTTAGGAGTAATTAAATGGTAGCTCAAAAAATAACAATTGAACCCGTAACCCGCATCGAAGGCCACGCCAAGGTCACCGTCCGTATGAATGCTGCCGGCAAGGTGGATCACGCCTACCTGCATGTCAATGAATTCCGCGGATTTGAGAAATTCTGCGAAGGGCGCATGGTCTTTGAAATGCCCCTGATCACTCCACGCATCTGCGGCATTTGCCCGGTCAGCCACCATCTGGCTTCGGCCAAAGCCGGGGATGATGTTTTGGGCGCCCCGCCTCCCCGCCCAGCCAACCTGCTGCGTGAACTGATGCACATGGGTCAGATTGTACAAAGCCACGGTATGCACTTCTTTGAACTTGCCGGTCCTGATCTGCTGCTCGGGTTTGATTCTGATCCAGCGCTTCGCAACGTTGTCGGCCTTCTGCAAGCCAACCCTGACCTCACCGTCAAAGCAGTCCAACTTCGCAAATGGGGACAGGAAATCATCCACATTTTGGGTGGACGTCGTGTTCATCCCAATTTCGCCATCCCTGGCGGCGTTAACAAAGCCCTGACCAAAGCCGAACGCGAAACCATCCTTGCCGGATATGATGATGCATTAGCCACCACCATGGCCGCCATCAAGATCATGCAGGGTTGGGCTGAAGCCAACATGGAAGATATCAACAAGTTTGGTGTTTTCCCGACCGGCTATTTCGGTCTTGTCAAGCCTGGCAATACACTTGAACTTTATGACGGTGAAATCCGACTGACCAGCTCCACCGGCAAGGAACTCGAGAAATTTGATCCCCGCAACTACCTCGATTACATCGCCGAGCATGTTGAAAACTGGTCATACTTGAAGTTCCCCTATTACAAGAAACTCGGTTATCCCGGCGGAGTCTACCGCGTAGGTCCACTCGGTCGCTTGAATAATTCGGATCGCATGGCCACACCTCTTGCGGATGCAGAATTGAAGAAATTCAAACAATTAAACGGTGGAAAACCCGTTGAGAACACCTTGCACTATCACACTGCCAGACTGATCGAAACTGTCTATGCGATCGAGAACGTGAAAGTCCTGCTGGAGGATCCTGACATTCTCAGCAATGACATTCTCAATACCTGCCGTGACCCGAAACCCTACGGTGTGGGTGTTATCGAAGCGCCTCGCGGCACCCTCATCCATCACTATTGGATGAACGAGAATCAGCAGATCGAAAAGGTCAACCTGATCGTTTCGACCGGCCACAATAACTGGGCGATGAGCGAAGCTGTCGACAGCGTTGCGAAAACATATATTCCCGACGCCAACCACGTCACCGAAGGTATGTTGAACCGGGTTGAAGCCGCCATCCGCGCCCACGACCCCTGCCTCTCCTGCTCGACTCATGCCGTGGGTCAAATGCCCATCGTCCTGGAAATCAGGGATTCTGCTGACCAATTGGTCAACACCATCACCAGGGATTAGTAGCTTAGGCCTGTTTTGTTTTGCAAACGCGATGCTGCAGAAAACCTGCGCATCGCGTTTTTCTAAAAGGTAAACTTGAAAACACTCATTTTTGGCTACGGAAATGCTGACCGTCAGGACGACGGTGTCGCCTGGCATGTGTTGCGTGAAGTCATGCGTCACTTTGGGTTGCCGGTATCCGAAGAACTGGATATCAATTTCGACGACGAGCAGCGACATGTTCACTACGAGTTTCAACTTCAGCTCACGCCAGAGATCGCGGACGATCTTGATGCCTACGACCGGGTTTTTTTTATCGACGCCCATACTGGAGCTGTCGCTGAAGAAGTGCATATTGAAAAAGTTACAGCCAACTTTCAAAAGTCACCCTTCACCCATCATCTCACACCGGCTTCATTGCTTTCAATTGCTGACACCCTCCATCACAAGGTTCCTGAAACGATCCTGGTTTCTGTCAGAGGCTATGAGTTTGCTTTTTCACAATCACTTTCTGCCGCTACAACCGCCCTGACTAGACAAGCTGCTGATATAATCATTACATGGGTGAATGAATCTCAGTAAATTGTTGAGGGGATTTTGAATGACCGAATCACTTTTAAACATTGATGCGCTGACGCCTGCGGAAATGGTTGAAAAAGCCGGAAACCTGGGGATTAAAAAAGCAGCCCTGCCCCTTGTGAACCTGCTTCCGCTCGCTTTCCTGGCCGGTACCTACATTGCGTTTGGTGCCGTATTTGCATCAGTCGTCGCCACCGGTATGCCTGGTGAATGGCCGTATGGATTCATGAAGCTGCTGCAAGGGCTGGTTTTCTCCATGGGCCTGATCCTGGTCGTAGTGGGCGGCGGAGAACTCTTTACCGGTAATGTTTTGCTTGTGATCGCCCGGGCACAAAAAAAGATCGGCTTGTTGAGCCTGCTTCGAAATTGGTTGTTCGTCTATATCGGTAATTTTGTCGGATCTCTTACCGTAGTTTTTTTGATCCTGATCAGTAAAGAGTATCTGGCCTCAAAGGGTGCACTTGGCGCATTGATGCTCTCCACAGCCAATGCCAAAGTGCAGTATGGCTTCATGCAAGCGCTGGTGCTGGGCATTTTATGCAATATCATGGTCTGCCTGGCAGTCTGGTTGACCTACAGCGGACGCAGCACCACAGACAAGATCCTCGCGATAATCTTCCCGATCACCTTTTTCATCGCCGCCGGTTTTGAACACAGCGTGGCCAATATGTATATCATCCCGCTTGGACTCTTATTGAAGGTCATCGACCCCGGTTTTGTCGCTTCATTGAGCCTCGATCTCACCCATTTGACCTGGAATTCATTCCTCGTTGCCAACCTGCTTCCGGTAACCCTGGGTAACATCATTGGGGGAGGCTTTTTTGTTGGTGTTTTGTATCTCTGGTCATATCGAAAACCTCAAAAGTAGAAGTGTGCCTTTTTAGTCATATTATTGATGACAGGCTACTCTTAGCTGTATGACGGAAAACACTTTCTGGCGCTGTGACTTGATGTTATCTTTGAGACAAGGAAATGTTCAGACAGGTAAAAAATGTTTAATGATCCAGCTAACATAGAAGCACTTAAGATCATCCCGCTATTTCTGGATTTCAACCTGGAACAGTTGAAAAAGATCAGCGAAATATCGGATGTTATTGAGCTTGATCCGGGGGATACACCCATTCTGGAAGGTGCCCAACTGGATTATCTCTATGTCGTCATGGATGGCGAAATCAAGGTCGAAGTCTACATTCCCACCCGCGGACAACTTGAAACGGCACGCCTGGGTCCTTTGGATATGCTTGGCTGGTCCTCCATGACCCCTGTGGTCAGGCAGCGCACCGGCACCACCACCGCCCTGACACACTGTAAATTGGTCCGCATTCACGGCAAGCAGCTTTACAAATTGTGCGAAGAAGATCACGATATCGGCTATTTCATTTTCAGGCGGATTGCCAATGTTGCTGCGCGCAGTTGGCTGACCACCCGTCTGCAATTCATGAATATCATCATTGAAGAAAACAGGGTCATTTCAGAATAACCCCTCAATTTGACTTCAATTCACCCCAATTCAGTCGGATTAAGAGTATAATCTCACCATTATGCATGAACTTTCTGTTACTGAGAGCCTGTTAAAACTGGCTCTTTCGCATGCCAGCCAGGCTAAAGCAACCAAGGTTACTGCCATTAATATCGTCATTGGCAGGTTAGCCAGCATCGTGGATGATTCCGTCCAATTTTATTGGGATTTTGTTTCTGAAGACAGCATTTGCGCAGGCGCAAAACTCAATTTTGAACGCCGCCCGGCTGTTTTGCACTGCACGGATTGCTCCACGGATTTCACCATTGAACAAGATATGACTCCATGCCCTAAATGCGGCGGGATGCACACCGCCATCATCAGCGGCGAGGAGTTTTACCTCGACAGCATTGAAATTGAAAAAGAAGCGGAGAAAATCTCATGAGTGCCATCAGGGTTCCTGTGGTTGAAAAGATCTTCAGCACCAATGACCGCATCGCCAATCAGAACCGTCAGACTTTAACTGATAAAAAAGTATTGGCCATCAACTTGATGGCTTCACCTGGGGCTGGTAAAACCAGCTTTATTCTATCCACCATCAATCGCCTACAGGACCAATTCCGCATCGGCGTGATCGAAGGGGATACTGCACCAGTCACCATCGACTCGGATAAGATCATCTCAGCCGGCATGCCGGCCGTCCAGATCAATACCGGAGGCGACTGCCACCTGGATGCCTCCATGATGAGCGACGGTCTGGATTCACTTCCCCTGAAAGATCTCGACCTGGTCATCGTTGAAAATGTGGGCAACCTGATCTGCCCGGCCGCCTGGGACCTGGGAACTCATTTCAACCTGCTGGTCGCCAGTGTGCCCGAAGGGGATGACAAACCTTATAAATACCCCAACATTTATCGCGGATTGGAAATTTTGATCATCAACAAGACTGATCTGCAGCCTTATGTCGAATTTAAAATGGATTACTTCCGCCAGGGCGTCGAAATGCTCAACCCGGGTTTGGTCACATTCCCGGTATCATGCCGTACAGGCGAAGGAATGGATGCCTGGATCGAATGGCTTTCAAAGAAGATCATTGATTTCAAGAAGAGATCATGAACGACATGCTCGCAGGGTTAAAGATCAGCGTCAGCGGCATTGTACAGGGCGTTGGCTTCAGACCCTTTGTCTATGGCACTGCCACCCGTTTTAACCTCTCAGGAAGCGTCTGGAACACCTCAAAAGGGGTTGAAATCGAGCTGTTCGGATTGCAAGCCAACCTTGACCAATTCCTGACCGAACTGACCGCACATCCCCCTGTTCTGGCGCGCATCGATCAGATCGAATCGTTTCCGATTGATTATCAAGATGTGCCAGGTTTTTCCATTAAAGATAGTCTGGCTGAAGAAGGCCAATTCCTGCCTGTCTCACCGGACATGAGCATTTGCCCCGATTGCCTGCACGAATTGTTCGATCCCAAAAACCGCCGTTACCGCTATCCATTCATCAACTGCACCAACTGCGGTCCGCGGTTTTCGATCATCAAAAACATCCCTTATGACCGTCCGTTGACCACCATGGCAGAATTCAAGCTGTGCCCTGCCTGCCAGGCGGAATATGACGATCCACTTGACCGGCGTTTTCACGCCCAACCTGTGGCCTGCCCGGATTGCGGCCCGAGAGTGCAGTTCATTGCTCAGGGGCAGATCATCGGCAAGTTTGAAGGCGCCATCAGTACTGCGCGCCAATTTCTGATCGACGGCAAGATCATCGCCGTCAAGGGCCTTGGAGGTTATCACCTGGCCTGCGATGCCTCCAACGCGGAGGCGGTGCAAAGGCTGCGTGATCGCAAGAAACGTTCAGACCGGCCTTTTGCATTGATGAGTTTCGATCCGGATGCCATCCGCAAATATTGCGAACTGAACGATGCAGAGACTGCAACGCTGCAATCGCCGCAGCATCCCATTGTCTTGCTGCCAAGAAAAGAAGACTGCCCGCTGCCTGAGTCAATTGCCCCGGTCCAAACCCATTTGGGCTTCATGCTACCTTATACACCCCTGCATTATCTTCTGCTCGAACCGGACGAAGGTTTCCCGGATGTGCTGGTGATGACCAGCGGCAATTTGAGCGACGAACCCATCGCCTATGAGGATGAAGACGCGCGCATCCGGCTTTCTGGGATTGCTGACGGTTTTCTGGTGCACAACCGCGAGATCCACATGCGCGTGGATGATTCGGTGGTCAGACTGGTCGAGCAAAAACCCTATTTCATGCGCCGTTCCCGAGGATACGCACCTGATCCCATCATTTTGAATGACAAAGTATCAGAAATACTGGCATGCGGCGCGGAATTGAAGAACACCTTCTGCTTATCCCTCGACCATTATGCCTTTCTGAGCCACCATATCGGTGATCTTGAAAATTACGAGACGCTGAGCTCTTTTGAAAACGGCATTGTGCATTTTCAGAACCTTTTCCGCATCAAGCCAAAAATGATCGCTGCGGACTTGCACCCTGAGTATCTTTCCACCAAATACGCCGTGGAGCGCGCCTGCAAAGAGGAGCTTCCGCTCGTACAGGTGCAGCATCATCACGCCCACCTCGCTTCCTGCCTGGCAGATAACCACTACCCCGCCAACCAGAACGTGATCGGCTTGATCTTTGACGGCACCGGCTACGGTACGGATGGCGCTATTTGGGGCGGCGAAGTGTTGGTCGGTTCATACGGCTCAGTGGAGCGTCGTTTTCACCTGGCTGAGACTTCGCTTCCTGGCGGAGATTCCGCTATACGCAATACGTCTAAAATTGCTTTATCACAATTATTCTCCGCTGAACTTCCCTGGTATGAAGATCTCCCTCCCGTTCTCTCTTTCAACAGCCAGGAACTTGAGATCCTTAAAACACAGCTTACCAACCGCATCAACTGCCCGAAAACCACCAGCATGGGCCGCTTGTTTGACGCCGTGGCCTCCTTGATCGGAATCCGCCAGATTGCCACATACGAAGGTCAGGCCGCCATTGAACTTGAAAACGCCTGCGACCCTGACGAGAACCATGCGTATTCATTCCGTATCAAGGCAGACACCATTGAAACTGCAGAACTGTTCGATCACATCCTGCTTAACCTGCGCATGGGCATCTCGAGCAACACCATTGCAGCACGTTTTCACAATGGACTGGCCAAGATGTGTCTCGAGGTCTGCCAGACCATCCAGGGTGAATCAGGCCTGCAAACGGTTGCCCTCTCAGGTGGAGTGTGGCAAAATATTACCCTGTTGAATAAAACTACAGCACTGCTGCGTTATAACGGCTTTTCAGTGCTTCAGCATCATCAGGTCCCCGCCAACGACGGCGGTATCGCACTCGGACAATTAATGGTCGCCGCGGCGGCCAAAGGATTGAAATAGAGGTCACCCATGTGTCTTGCTGTCCCCGGAAAGATCATTGAGATCACCCAAACTCCCGCTGCCAAAATGGGCAGAGTGGATTTTGGCGGTGTGGTCCGCGAAGTATGTCTTGAAGCTGTTCCCGAAGCGGAACTAGGCAATTATGTTATCGTGCATGCTGGTTTCGCCCTCAATACCCTCAGCGAACGTGAAGCCCAGGAAACCCTGGATGCCCTGCGCGAGCTGGGTGACATTGAAGCTGAACTGATGGAAAACGACGCCGAACAGGGCTGAACCCGATGAAATACCTGGATGAATTCCGTGATGCCTAATTGGTGAAGATCGTCCTCGAGAAGATCCACAGGGTGACCAAA
>DAIEPS010000078.1 GCA_027348305.1 Anaerolineaceae bacterium
CCAATCCGGAGCATGTCGGCCACCCATTCCGGGCCAAGACGGCCACTTTTTGAAAGAAATCGGAAACAGTGGCCGACATCAATCGGAATCTGAAATAATAAAAGGGAATCAAAACAGAACTGGTTAATCTTTGAAAAATGTGGCATCTTAATCTTCCGGGAGAAGGAGGAGAACAATGTCACAAGAAAGGTTAACCGTGCGAAAAATCAAAGAAGTACTTCGCCTGAAATGGGAGTGCCAAATCAGCGAGCGATCCATAGCCCGCAGCTGCCGAATATCACGCAGTACCGTAAGTGAATATGTCAAACGAGCTGAAGCAGCAGGGTTGAAGTGGCCCCTATCAGAAGAGATCACAGATGACCAACTCTACGAACGTCTTTTTCCCAGAACAATACAACTCAATCCAAAAGCAGCCTATATACCAGACTGGCAAGTAATCCACCTGGAACTACGCAAAAAGGGAGTGACTTTGCGATTATTGTGGATGGAATACCTGGAAAGCCATCCCCAAGGATATGGGTATAGCCAGTTCTGCCAATTGTATAGGGATTGGTCCGGGAAGTTTAAACCCACCATGAGATTGAACCATAAAGCAGGGGAAAAGCTGTTTGTGGATTATGCAGGGCAGACAGTTTCTGTGATCGATCCAAAGACGGGAGAAATACAAGAAGCCGAGATCTTCGTTGCCGTTTTGGGAGCATCAAGCTACATGTACGCAGAAGCGCAGTGGCATCAAGACTTACCGAATTGGATTGGTGGACATGTTCGAGCTTATGAGTTCCTTGAAGGCGTTACCGAGATAGTGGTTCCGGATAACTTGAAAGCAGGAGTAAGCCATCCCAGCCGATATGATCCGGAGATCAACCAGACCTATCAAGAAATGGCAGAGCATTACGGAGTTGCAGTAATCCCGGCAAGAGTGAGAAGACCAAGAGACAAATCGAAAGCCGAAGTGGGAGTCCAAAATGTGGAACGCTGGATCCTGGCCAGATTGCGCAACCAAAGGTTCTTCAGTCTGTTCGAACTGAATAAGGCAATCCGCGAATTATTGAAAGACCTCAATAATCGCAAGATGGAACATCTAGGAAAAAGCCGCAAAGAATTGTTCGATCTGGTAGATAAACCAGCACTCAAACCTTTACCCGCCACTCCTTATGAATTCGCCCTGTGGAAAAAAGCCAAGATCAGCATTGATTATCATGTTGAATATGATGATGTCTATTACTCTGTTCCCTGCCATTTGTATCCCGCTGAAGTGCTAATACGAGCCACTGAAAGAGCAATAGAGATATTTCACAATGGACAGAGAGTCGCTTTGCATCCCCGTTCTCATGAACAAGGCAGACACTTCACCATCAAAGAACACATGCCCTCAGACCATCGTTTTTATAGCGAGTGGTCTCCTGAACGGTTTATTCGTTGGGCGGAGAAGATTGGTCCCGAAACAGCCAAAGTTGTGCAAATGGAACTGGACTCCAGACAACATCCGGAACAGGCTTTTCGTGCTTGTCTTGGAATATTAGGGTTTGCCAGGAAATACTCTATCGAGAGACTGGAATCTGCCTGCCATTATGCATTTGCGAATGAAATTCACAGTTATAGAGGAATAAAAAATATATTGGAGAACCATCTTGATCAACTGACAAGTTTGGAGGATATGACACAAATGTCTTTCATGCCACCTCATACCAATGTGCGTGGCAAAGATTATTACAACTAAAGGAGAATTGAATATGTTATTGCAACCTTTGATGGACAAACTGACCCAGCTTCATCTCCCCGCTTTTCGCAAAGGGATTGAGGAACAAATAACCAATCCCAAATATAGTGATCTTTCTTTTGATGAACGGCTTTCAATCCTGGTTGATCTGGAACTACTCCAAAGAGACAGCAGTCGTTTGAACCGGTATTTGAAGAAAGCGCGTTTTCATCTGGACGCTGCTTTGGAGGATTTTGATTTTTCTCCTGTGAGAGGAGTGGATAAGCACCAGGTATTGGAATTGTCTCATGGCGGATGGATCACCAATAAACTCAATGTGATTATCTCTGGTCCAACCGGTGCTGGGAAAACATTCCTGAGTTGCGCACTCGGACATGCATCGTGCCGAAATGATTTTTTCGTTCGGTACTTTAGAACTCCGCGTTTCCTTCAGGATTTGAGGCTTGCTCATGCAGATGGTTCTTACCCCAAGCTGCTGGCTGCTCTCGCTCGCTTTGATCTGATCATCTTTGATGATTGGATGCGAGATACTTTATCCCTGGCGCAATCGCAGGATTTACTCGATATCCTGGATGATCGTTACGGACGTTCTTCTACCATGGTGGTGACTCAAATCCCTATTGATGCGTGGCATGAACGTATTCCAGATCCCACCTTGGCTGATGCCATCCTTGATCGGTTGGTTAACAATGCTTATCGTCTCCAATTAACCGGTGAATCACAGAGACGCCTTCGTTCATCCACATCCATGTCGGCCACTTGATTTATAATCTTCTTACCAGTTCTGTTTCACCCTTAACTGGCCGCCATCAATCGGAATTGGTGGCCGTTTTCACCGGAATGCGCAATCAATTGAAACGGTTTAATTTTTCTCATCAAAGCAATCGAATTAAAAAATTTACTAGGGCATATCATGAAATAACAAAAAATCTTAGTAATACAAAATATATACCCAATTTTGATCAATATTCTATTGTCGAAAAATCATATGTTCTTAAAGCTGTTTTTGGGCTAGATATAAGAAAAATGAGTCACAAACAGATTGAGTATAAATTTAAACAGATTGTTTTTAAAAGTATAAAAGAGCTTGAAAGAGATCTTGCTAAACATTCATAATTTTTATTAATTGTTTAACCTTTCAAAGAAACAACTAGTGACTTCTACATTTATCTGTAGATAATTATTTTTATTATTCATAAATTTACAAAAAAATTTGATCGGCTCTTTTTCTGCTGATTTCGTGTATTTCGTGTTAAGCACTTTTTCCCCCCTTGACATCCTCCTCACTCCGCGTTATATTGTGTATATACGATATGCACAGTTTCAAGGAGTGATTCATGGAAATTCTATCCGTTCAGCACCTCAGCAAGCACTACCCCAAATTCGACCTCAAAGACGTCTCTTTCAGCCTCGAAAAGGGCTATATCATGGGCTTCATCGGAAGCAACGGCGCGGGCAAGACCACCACGCTGAAATCGATGCTCGGACTTGTTCACAAAGACGGCGGCACGATCAGCATGCTCGGCATGGATTTTGATCAGCACGAACTGGAGATCAAGCAGCACATCGGTTTCATGTTCGGCGGTGTGGACTATTACGCCAAGACGAAGATCCGCACAATCAGCGATGTGGTGCGCAGGTTTTACCGCGAGTGGGACGATTCGATCTATCAAAAGTACATGAAGCGCTTCGCCCTGGATGAAAACAAGCGACCCTCTGAACTTTCGAGCGGCATGCGCATTAAGTACTCTTTGGTGCTGGCACTCTCGCACCGCGCCAAACTGCTGCTGCTGGATGAGCCCACCAGCGGCCTTGACCCGGTGGCGCGCGACAACCTGCTGGAACTCTTTCAGGAGTTCATCGAAGACGGCGAGCGCAGCATCCTCTTTTCGACACACATTACCAGCGATCTCGAAAAATGCGCCGACTTCATCACTTACATCGAAAACGGGCGTATCATCGAGAGCCGCACCAAGGATGATCTGCTGCAAGGCTACCGGCTGGTCAAGGGCACAAGCGAGCAGCTTGCCCCCCTACAAGCACGGTTGATCGCCAGCAAATCCCACGCCTACGGTTTCAGCGGGCTGATCAAGACTGCGGACCTCGAATCCGCGGACCATCTCGAGATCGAAGAACCCTCACTTGAAGACATCATGATCTATTACGCCAAGAAAGAAGGCTTAAATGAGTAACCTGATCTACAAAGAGTTCCGCCTGGTGATCCATCCACTATTTTTTGTCACCGCATTGTTCGGCGTGTTGATCCTGATCCCCAACTGGGTCTATTTCGTGGCATTGATGTACTTCCTGTTCATCGCCATCCCCAACATTTTTATGAATGTCAAGGCGCAGAATGACACCGGTTTTTCGGTGCTGCTGCCCGTCAGTAAAAGCGATGTGGTCAAGGCGCGCATCTGGTCGATGTCTCTGCTCGAGATCGTGCAGATATTGGTGGCAGCCATTTTTGTGGCGATCAGCGTAAAGATCAACCCGAAAGGCAATTTCTTGATCGACGCCAACCTGGCCTATTTAGGCTGTTCCCTGGTGATGTACGGCCTCTTCAACATTATCTTTTTCCCGATGTTTTACAAGACCACTTACAAGATCGGCATCCCCCTTATAGTTGCCTTAACCGCGGTATTCCTGTTTACCGGTGCCATCGAGGTGCTGGTGGTGACGGTGCCCGCCGTGGCACATGTGCTGGACGGAGTTAGTTCTGCAGCCTTGGTGCATCAAATACCGGTGCTGGCAGCAGGCATTGCGCTCTTTGCTGGAGCAAACTGGCTGGCGTATCGTCTCTCCGCCAGGAACTTTGAGAAGGTCGATCTTTAAATAATATGGAAATCGTTATTTCCAACACCTCGGGTACGCCGATCTATCAACAGATCTTTGAACAGATCAGCGCGCAGATCGTCAAGGGTGTGCTGCCCAGTGATTTCTGCCTGCCGCCCATCCGCACTGTGGCGAAGGAACTGCGTATCAGCGTGATCACAGTCAAGCGCGCCTGGGAAGAATTGGAACATGCCGGCCTGATCTATACCATGGCCGGCAAAGGCTGCTTCGTCTCTCCACTGCAGCCGAACGCCCTGGACGAAAAACGCAGCCAGCTTGCCGGCGAGAAGCTCGCCAAGGATATGGAGTATTACAAAACCCTCGGCCTTTCGCTGGATGAGATCATCGCCATGCTCAAGAAGGATTATGGGGAATGAGAGCAGAGAGCAGAGAGCAGAGAACAGTCAAAACCTAAAGACATTAATAATTCATAGTTGATCGTACTGTTTTCCATAATCGAATCTTGCAATTGATTATTCTCAATCATCGAGTTTGGTTTTTACTATTCTCCACTCTCTATTCTCGGTTCTCGATTCTGAGTTTTCCTAATTTCTATTCACTAATCCCTGCCCCACCTATTTACAGTTCAGTCGAAAAACGGTAATTTATCAGTTTTAACCTTATTTTAATGTTTGACCTGCCGATAATAAAAATGCATTAAAATAAGTGGGCCATTTATCGGTATTCCCCATTTCGTGGTATCCGTTTATCATTCATTCAAACCATGACTGATGAATGGCCCAGACGGAAAACTCATTCTGGCATGCGTTTTGCACCACAGATAACCATCGAACCCATATAGCCGCCGGTTTGGACTTCAACCTGGCGGACACGGAATCAAGAAAGATGTGTGATTGAGCCGGTATCTATGCATCGCCTGTGAAGTCTTCGCGCGGCCTCTTTATTCCCTCGCCGCCACCTCGCCGAATGTCATCGACATTCAGTTGGTTCAACGCGGCCTGCACGATGAACCCGCCCGTATGCGCTCCAAACTGCAAAAACGGATCGATATGATGGAAGAACGCGGCTACGAAGCCGTGCTGATGGGCTACGGCCTGTGCGGCAACGGAACCCTCGGCCTCCAGGCGCGGTCCGTCCCTCTCGTCATCCCCCGCGTGCACGACTGCATCGCCATGCTGCTCGGCGACCCCAAACGCTACGCAGATGAATTCTCCAAGACCCCCGGCACCTACTGGCTCTCGCAGGACTTTGCCGAACGCTCCGATGAGGAAGGCAAATTCCGCAGCTTCGGCCCCATCCCGGATGAAGCCCTCGCAAAGCAGTATGATGTCTTTGTCACCCAATATGGCAAGGAAAACGCTGAATACCTGATCGAAACCCTCGGCAACTGGCAGAGACGGTATAAGCGCGCCGCCTTTCTTGATATGGGGGTGGTCGCCCCCAACGGCTACAAGACCAAACTCGAACAGGATTCAGAACGGTTCGATTGGGCCTTTGAGACCCTCACCGGCGACCTGAAGATCCTCAGCGGGTTGCTCAACGGCGATTGGGCCAAAAAAGACACCAAGAACTTCATCGTCATCCCCCCCGGCAGCAGCGTGGATATCACCTACGATAAACACGTTTTTCGCTGCACGCCGGGATGATTTTCGCAGACTTTCGTGTTAATCACTGATCCCCCCGATCGATCGCTATCCGTCAAACGCCTCGACCTTGACCTTTCCGCGGACCTTTCAGGTGAGAAACTATCGGCCGCTGAATCCGTGCGTGAGATGCTCAAAGTGAACGGTTACCTGCATACCGACCTGTCGGATGCGCTGCTGCCCCGGCTCATGGCGCTGCTTGAAAGCCACGACCAAAAAGCCGCGCTGGTGATGAATGGGCACCAGCTTGTCACCGCCCTGCCCCCCGATCAGCACATGCTCGGCCTGGCCGTGGATCTCGGTACGCTTAAGATCGGCGCATACCTGCTGGATCTCGAGACCGGCCTGGTCCTTGCTTCTGCCAGCGCGCCAAATGCACAGTCCGCCTGGGGCGCGGACCTGCCCAGCCGCATCCACTTCGCGGAAGAATGTACCGATGGTGCCGCCGCCCTGCAGAATGCCGCCGTGGAGGGCATCAACCGCCTCGCTGCGGAACTCTCCTCCTCGGTCGGCGCAGACCCTGAAGCCATCGTGGACTGCGTCATCGCCGGCAACACCGCCATGCATCACCTGCTGACGGGCTTGCCCGTCCGCGCATTGGGTGCCGCGCCTCACCATCCGTCACAGGTGGATGCGATGACCTTCGCGGCCAGCCAGATCGGGCTGAAGCTGGCAGAGAACGCCTTTATCTACCTGCCGCCCAACATCGCCAGCCTGGTCGGCGGGGATCACATTTCCGCTCTGCTTGCGGCCCGCGTCAGGCATACGCTCAAGACCATGCTGCTGCTGGATCTCGGCGCATTGACCGAGATCAGCCTGCTGCATAAGGGCAGACACCTGGTCTGCTCCTGCGGATTGCAGAAGACCACAGACGTCCGCGCAGGGGTGATGGCGCTGATGCGCGAAGCGAGTATCGAGGCTGAGGATATTGACCTCACGCTTGTCGCAGGTGACTTCAATTTCAATAATTATTCGGATGGTTTCCTTTTGCCAGGGCTGCTGCTCAACCAGGTTCAAATTGTGGGCAACGCTGCCGGCAAGGGCGCGTGTGAACTGCTGCTTTCAACACACAAAAGAGCAGAAGCAGAATCGATGCCCGAGCACATCGAATACGTAGAGTTGAACGACGGTTTGTAAACAGACAGGTCGCTGCTCTATACCAAATCTATACCTCTCATCCATCACCCATAAGTACAATGCAAAGTGTCAAGCACTTGACTCATTCCGCGAACAAGACTTCAGGTTGGTTATAATCAAATGATGACACGCAAGATCCTGGTTGTGGACGATACCCGAAACGTACAAATACTGCTGAACGATTTCCTCGCCAGCCAGAACTACGAGGTATTACTTGCCGCGGACGGTGAAGAAGCGCTTGCGATCACCCGGGCGGCTGACCCTGACCTGATCCTGCTGGATATCATGATGCCCAACATGGATGGCTACCAATTCATCACCCAACTGCGCCGCGAATCGTGCACTCCGGTGATCATGATCACCGCCAAACAGTTGGAAGCAGATATCATCCGCGGGTTTGACCTTGGCGCGGATGACTACATCACCAAGCCCTTCCGCATGCGCGAACTGCTCGTGCGCATCCGTGCGGTGCTGCGCAGGGCAACCCCAAAAGAAATTGAAGAAGCCGCATTAAAGATCGGAGACATCACACTTGATGTTCAAAAACACGAGGTGCTGAAAGGCGGGGCTGCCGTTGATCTGACCCCCCTGGAATTTCTGGTACTTATGATCTTGATGCAGTCTGCCGGCAAAGTGGTCAAGCGGGCAGAATTGTGCATGCGCCTGATGGAAAACGGCTATGCGGGTTCTGA
>DAIEPS010000079.1 GCA_027348305.1 Anaerolineaceae bacterium
AGATCCATCATGGCCTGTATTCATGGCCTGAAGCATATCGAGGCATTCGCCGCCTCTAACTTCACCCACCACGATGCGGTCAGGGCGCATACGCAGCGCATTGCGCACCAGGTCGCGGATGGAGACTGCATGCTTGCCTTCAATGTTGGGAGGTTTTGTTTCCATGCGCACAACATGAGGCTGCTGTAATTTGAGTTCCGCAGAATCTTCGATGGTGACAATTCGGTTGCCGGCAGGGATGTATTTTGAGATGGCATTAAGTAAAGTGGTTTTACCTGAGCCAGTACCGCCGGAAACAATGATATTCAGTTTTGAAACCACACAGGCTTCAATAAATGTGGCCATGTTCTGGGTCAAAGATCCCTTTTCGATCAACTGCTGCATTTCCATGCGGCTCTTGCCGAACTTACGGATGGTGAGTGACGGACCGTCAATTGCCACGGGAGGGATCACCGCATTGACACGTGAACCATCCGGCAGACGGGCGTCAACAGTGGGGGAATCGCCATCCACTCTTCTGCCCAACGGAAGGATGATGCGGTCAATGATCCGCAGGATCTGTTCATCACTTTCAAAAGTGACATCAGATTTGGTGAGCATGCCGCCTTTTTCAACGAAGACGTTGTCTTTGCCATTCACCATGATCTCAGAAATATCGGGGTTATCAAGCAAGGGTTGTAGCGGGCCGTAACCCAGGATATCATCCATGATCTCTTTGAACAACTGGTCTCTGATCGGCTGGGGCAGCTTCAAATTCAAATTGTTATAATTTTGAAGCATGCAGTCCACAAAAGCCTGACGCCTGTTCTCAGGGGGAACTGAATTGTTTTCCATCTCTGAAATGATGAGGCCTTTCAGGTAGGATTTCAGTTTTACCAATTCTTTTTCATGAGAGAGGGATTTATCGCTCATTTTTGAGGCTCTTCACCAATCATCTCATTTTCAGGGATGATCCATATTATTTGATTGTTGTTGACGGATAAAAATTTACACTGGGTGACCACTTTGGTGCCATCCTGTGAATAAATAGTTGCATTCGTCACAGCGATATACTTGTTAGCGCTATCAAGCTCATCTTTCAAGCGGCCATCACGTCTGACATGAATTTCACCTTGAACCTGGTTTGTTGGCAGTTGAATTAATACTTTAACCGGGCTTTTGGAAACGATAGTGGTAAAGATCTTACCTTTTTCATCAAATTGAGTGACCATGTGCTACCTTTCGACTTGTTCTTCCCACAGCGGCATTTGATAACCGAGACCAGTTCTTGTGACGATGTGGACGGGGGTGTGCGGGTCATCTTCCAGTTTTTGACGCAACCTGGCAATGCTGACCCATAGGATCTCTTTTTCCTTTTTATAAGAAGGCCCCCAGGTGGCGATCAACAGCTCTTCAGCAGTCAATACTTTGCCGTATTCGTGGGCAAAGTGCAGCAGCAGTTTGTATTCCGTGGCGGAAAGGTAAACCTGGTGTTCACCCCGCCAGACTTCGGCTTTGGCAATATCAATGCGCAGGTTGCCGTGGTTGAAGATCTTGGATTCTCTCGTGTCCGTGCGGTCTTGGGTACGCCGAAGAATTGCGCGAACCCTGGCCACGAGTTCTGTGGCAGAAAAGGGCTTTGAAACGTAGTCATCGGCACCGATATTGAGGCCGTTGACGCGATCTTGTTCTTCTGTTCGTGCGGTCAGCAAAATGATCGGTACATTTGAAAATTGCCTGATCCGTTCACACGCGGCAATACCGTCCATTTTTGGCATCATGACATCCATGATGATCAGGTTGGGAGTGGCCTGGGTCAGTTGATCAAGCGCTTCTTCACCGTTTTTGGCGGTAATTATCTCGTACCCCTCAGATTCGAGGTTCACTTTAAGGAGTCGAAGGTAGAGAGGTTCATCATCGACAACCAGAATTTTTATAGTCATACACTTTCCTCCGCTGTGATCTTCCTGGCCGCCAGTGTAAATGGCAGTGAGATCCTGAATATAGTTCCGGTTTGTGAGGAAGATACACTGATTGTCCCCTCATGATTCTCGACGATCTGTTTGCAAATGAACAATCCCAGACCTGTGCCATGCGCTTTCATGGATTGTTCCGGAACTCTGAAAAACCGGGTGAAAATGCGAGGTTGATATATTTTTGGAATACCCGGTCCACAATCGATGAATTCAATGATCAGATGTTTTTTCTCTTTAAACAATTTGATGATCAATAAAGCATCAGACGCGTATTTACGCGCATTTGAAAGAAGGTTGTCAAACACCTGCGCCAGCTTGCGCGGATCGCCCTCAATGGCCGGAATATCGGATTCAAAATCAAGTTCTATTTTTTGTTCGGGGTTGGTCAGATGCACCCGGTTTACCTCATCCCTGATCAGCGAATCAATGCGCACAAGGTGAAAATCAAATTTCATTTGTCCGCTTTGCAGGCGTGAAGAATCCAACAGGTCTTCGATCAGATCGGTGAGGTTGTTCGTTTCACGTTCAATGATCTCAAGAAAGTCTTTTTGGGTTTCGCGGTCCCAGTTGGTGTCGGTGCGCAGCAGGGTGGTGGTGTAGCCTTTGATGAACCCCAATGGACTGCGTAATTCATGTGAGATCGTACTGATAAAATCCGCTTGAAGTTTGGTGACGGATTGGATATTTTCAATTTTGGACATGAACTCGTCAAGCAGTTTTTTTCGCACGATGGAAGTGGTCAAATTGGCAGTCCATTGAGCGTAGCGGCAGTCTTCATCGCTAAAAGTAGGTCCGCCAAAACGGATGAATACCAGCACACCCGGCAGTTTCACTTCTGGGGTAATAGGTATGCCAAGGATGTACGGATAAGCCAGGCGGTCCTTCAACCCTTCGCCCCCAGGCTCTTCAAAGATCATACGATTTTCGTGGATGACCTTATTGGCAAGCGATTCACCCCATGAGGCATCCGCTTCGGCAGATTTGCCTCTTCCAGTCGATTTGGCAAACAGCACATCAAGCGAACCGGTTTCAAAATCGGTCTGATAGATGACAAGATTGTCAAAAATAAAATCTTCACGAGAAACGAGGAATAATTCTTCCAGGATCTCTTTCCACGAGGCTGTACTGGAAAGTAAGCTGAAATATTGGTTCAGTCTTTCACCTGAAGAGGTTGCGGCTTTATTGTGAGGTGTCATATGATCGGCTTTACTATCCCTAATTTGGCCTGGATTGGAGCATAAAATCAAATTTGCTGCCCTTACCCAAGACGGAAGAAACCGCGAGGTGCGATCCGTGCGCTTCGACAATTTTCTTTGCCAATGTGAGTCCCAAACCGGTACCCCCTTGTTTTCGTGTTGAAGATCCATCCAATTGGTGGAAGGGCTCAAACATCTCATCAAACCGTGCAGGATCGATGCCAATCCCGGTATCGATCACTGAAACGGTAATATCTCCATTAGATGGAATGACTCTCAGGAAGACCTCGCCATCTGGCTGCGTGTATTTGAGTGCATTGTCGATCAACTGGTTGATCACCCAATGCACACGTTCTGCATCAGCATAAGCATGCAGCGACTGCTGCGGACAATCCAGCCACAGATGTATGTTCTTCTGGCTCGCCACGGACTGGTTTCGGTCGATCACTTCTCTGGCCAATCCAAACAAGTCAATATCCTGTTTTACGATCTGGATGGTGCTGGTTTCAGCCGTGGAAAAAAGGATGAGGTCGTCGATCAGGCGGGCAAGCCGTTCAGAGGCTCGTTTCAGTACTCCAATTGCCTGATGTTGGTCGGGGTTCAAGGGGCCAAAATCATCTGCCAATAGAAGATCAATGTATCCCTTGACATGCGTCATGGGGGTGCGTAATTCATGTGATATGTTCGAGATAAAGTTGTTTTTTAATTTATTGAGTTCCTGAAGCTTTTGATTGGCTTTTTCAAGTTCCGCGGTGCGTTGCTGCACGCGCAGTTCAAGCGTTTGATTGGCTTGCTGCAGGGCTGTCTGTAATTTCAAGATCTGGCTGGTGACTGCCCGATCCAATGTGATGCGGTCAATGTATCCCATTTGAACGAGGAGCTGCCCAAGAAGGGGAGACTCGCCCTTGATGCGCGCCTGCTTCTGAGCCTCAAGGGTCGATAACAATTGTTCACTGGTGAGAAGTCCTTCCTCAACCAGTGCATCTCCAAGGCGTGGAACCAGAATTTCAGGTGTCAGAATAATGTCAGGCCTCGATCGCATACAGATATAACAATCAATATCAGCCCGATCTCGGATCATCCGAAAATCGGCGCGATATTAAACTTACGATATTGTTAATTGTATGGATGTCTCCATTAAAAATCAATAAATTGGTCGGGAATTTCCCATTATTAACTTGCAATCAGCCAATAAAAGCCTGAATTAGCCTGGGATCAGGCGATTCAGCAGGCCGCTCAGCTCTTCTTCTGAATAATAATGGATGGTGACTGTTCCGCCCTTTTTGCTGTGTTTTAGTGTGACGCGTGTGCCAAGTCTTTCACACAGACGGTCTTCGATCTCTTTGACATCGGGGTCAACCTCTTTGGCTGGAACCGCAGGCGGTTTTTGCCCGCCAAGTTTGCGGATCAACTCTTCCGTCTGGCGTACGTTGAGGTCTTGATGGAGGATGGTTTGCAGGGCATTGAGCTGAGCCTGCGGGGTGGGGAGCCCCAGAAGTGCACGTCCGTGGCCTTCGCTTATGCGGCCTTCATTGAGGGCTTTCTTGGCCTGCTCAGGCAGTTTCAGCAGACGCATGGTATTGGTGACAGCCACACGACCCTTGCCGACCCTCTCAGAGATCTCTTCGTGCGAAAGATTAAATTCGTCTGCCAACTTGCGATAGGCTTCAGCAGTTTCAAGCGGAGAGAGGTCTGAGCGCTGCACATTTTCGATCAGTGCCAGTTCGAGCCTTTCCTGGTCCGTTGCTGTGCGGATGATCACGGGGACCTTTTCAAGCCCCACCAGTTTGGCTGCCTGCAAGCGCCGTTCACCGGCGATGAGGATGTAGGTGTCAGACATGGGTTCGTGGGTAACGATCAAAGGCTGGATGATGCCGTGTTCACGGATGGAATTGGCCAGGTCCTGAAGCTCTTCAGGGTTCATGGTATCGCGAGGCTGGCGCGGATTGGGAATGATGCTTGCGGTTAAGACAAACGAATCCGAAGATACCGGGGTGGGAGAGAAATCCCCAGGAATGAGTGCATCCAAACCTTTTCCTAAACCACCTTTGCGTGCTGCCATAAGTACCTGCCTATTCTTGATCTGGAATTACTTTGACGCCATCCTGGAGAAGAATTTCTCGGGCCAGGGCGGCATACGCTTTGGCTGAAGCAGCCTCAGGGGCATAATTGGCGATCGGCAGCCCATAAGAAGGGGCTTCTGCCAACCTGATGGAACGCGGGATCACCGATGACAAGACCTGGTTGGGGAAGAATTTTTTTACTTCCTTGACCACATCTGTAGAAAGGTTCGTGCGGCTGTCATACATGGTCAATACCACGCCTCTGATCTTCATTTCGGGGTAGAGCGATGCGCGGATGCGGTTGAGCGTCTGGGTGAGCTGCCCAACGCCTTCAAGCGCCAGGTATTCACACTGCACGGGGATGATGACACCATCGCGGGCAGCCATCAATCCGTTCACGGTGAGCACGCTCAAGGAGGGCGGGCAGTCGATCAGGATGTAATCGTAGCGTTCAACGGCAGGCAGGATGGCCTCGCGCAGCCGCAATTCGCGCTTTGGCATTTCGATCAACTCCACTTCGGCGCCGGCAAGCGAAGGCGACGAAGGCAGCAGTGAAATTTTCAATTTTGGATTGTGGAGAATATGCGGCAGAATGGGTTCATCGCCGATCAGTACCTCGTAAGTGCCTTTTTTGACCGTATATTTATCAATACCGAGCGAGGATGTGGCGTTTGCCTGTGCATCCAGGTCGATCAGGAGCACACGCTGACCGAATTGACCGAGATAGGCTCCCAGGTTGATGGCAGTCGTGGTTTTTCCGACCCCGCCTTTTTGATTTACCAGTGTATAAATTTTGGTCATAAGGCTTTCAACTCGATGATCTCAGTCATAAATTGGTTTACTTCCTCTTTGGTTGGCACTCCGGCCAGTGTTTTGCGGGTAACAGAATTGGCTGCCAGCAGGGTGGCAAAACGCGAAGACTCCCACGGGTCGCGGGTCGTCTGATAACGGATGAAGAAGGAAGTGGCAAAAACATCTCCCGCGCCGACGGGGTCCACTTCAACGACATGCGGAGGACGGATGTTGCGGAGGTCGCCATTCCAGTAGACACGGCATCCGGCAGCTCCTTCGGTGACCACCAGCACAGGTACCAGACTGGCAAATTCGCTGACCACATCTTCGTTACCCTGCACGTCTTCGATGCTCATGATCACCACACTGGCGTGATCAAGCACAGAGGCGGCTTGGGACCAGTGCTTATAAGAGACAAGTCCTTGGTCATCCCATACGCGCATCCAGCCCTGGGGTGTCACACCCAGGATGGCATTGGGAAAGGCATCTGCGATATCCTCGGCGATTTCATGCACGATCGGTCCCAGGTGGACGATGGGTGCGTCGCGCCAGGCTGCGGGAATATCCGCGAGGGTGATGGTTTCGGCGACCCCTTTGATGTGTTGGATGCGTCCGGCCGGGGTCTGTGTGTTGATGAAGGTCGAGTTCTGAGCAGCGTCTTTACGCAAGACGGTAATGCCGTTGAAGAGGTCGAGGTTGAGGTCAGCCCGGCAGGAGGTAACAATGCCCACACGCAGGCCAAACGACCTGGCGGTCAGGGAGGCGTAAGAAGCGGTGCCCCCAAGCGCTGGTCCTTGCGGGGTAAGATCCTGGGTGATGTGACCGATCATAAGATAGTCAATAGGTTGTAAATGGGTTAAATCTCGCATGAAGGTGATGATCCCGGCTTTAAGGGTGAGAGTAAAATTCTTCGTCGTCAAGAAGTGTTTTTTGAACGGGCTCCTGCTCGGGGTCATGAGACTGCAAGACGACAGGCGCTTCTTTGCGCATGCCGGTCACAGGGGTCTCGCACCAGGGACAGAGGTTCCAGGGCAGGTCGATGGTTCTGCCGCAGTGTTCACATTTCTTCTTGAGACGGGTATGGCAGCTCGGGCAGGCCAGCCATTCTGAATCCACGCGGCGGCTGCAGCCCGGGCAAATAGCCGAATCTTCAATGGATTGGAGCAGTGCTTCTTCTTCGAGGGAGTGCTGGTATTCTTCTTCGAGGGTTTTGGCCGGCCGCAGGATCATGTAGATCAAGATGCCTGGCAAGAAGAGCAGGGCGACCACCACCACGGCCAGCACGCGCATGAAATTGTCACGGGTGCGGGTGCGGATGTCGCGGAAAGCCCAGAAAATGAGGCTCAGCCACAGGGCAGCCAAAAAGGCGACCGCGAAGCCGGTGCCGATCAGGGTGATTTGCTTGAGGACTGCCGGGTCAAAGGTCATAGAATTCTCCGATGGAGAAATTATAGCATGGTTGCCCGCGGATGATATAAAGCCGAGAGGTTGAGAGAAACGATTTTCTTTTTGCCTCACCCCCAACCCCCTCTCCATAGCTATGGAGAGGGGTGCCTTGTAATCCAGATATTGGAATTGATATAAAATTAGTTGACTACATATGTGTTTTTGCCATATCAGGAGGGTGAAATGGTGAGAGAATCCCCGGCGACCTATCGGATCACCGACCTGTCTGCGGATGAACGTCCGCGGGAGAGGTTGGAAAAGAGCGGTCCTGAAGCGTTGAGCAAGGCCGAACTGCTGGCAATTTTGCTGCGCGTCGGCGTGACCGGGATGAACTCGGTGCAGTTGGCTCAAAAGATATTGGATGACCTGGGCGGGTTAGCGGGGATCCAGAGGGCCAGTTTCGCACAGGTGTGCAACATCCACGGCGTGGGGCCGGCCAAAGCAGCGCAGATCAAGGCGGCCATCGAACTGGGCATCCGCTTAAAGAAGGATAACCCAGACCTC
>DAIEPS010000007.1 GCA_027348305.1 Anaerolineaceae bacterium
ACGGAAATGTGGATAAAGCGAAGGTAGCCGCGGCATTATTATTAACTTCCCCTGGCACACCATTTATATATTATGGCGAAGAAATTGGCATGGTGGGTGTAAAACCAGACGAGGATATTCGCCGTCCGATGCAGTGGTCTGCTGACACAAATGCGGGCTTTACAACGGGTTCACCCTGGCGGGAATTGGATACGAATTTCATTAATACAAATGTTGCTGTCGAAGAAAATGATCCTAATTCGTTACTCAATACATACAAAACATTGATCGAGATGCGGAAAGCACATGCAGCGATATCGAATGGGAATTATGAGGTTGTGAATTCGTCAAACAAGGGTTTATATGCGGCTATCCGTCAAAATGAGAACGAAACCGTATTAATTTTAATTAACCTCTCTAAAACCGACCTGGCAAATGTCGCCCTTTCCTGGAATCCATTAGATCTGCCTGATGGCAAGTATTTATTGACCAATATAATTGGTCGGAACACTGCCAATCCACTAATCATAAGCAATGGTCATGTTGCAGATTATCTGCCACAAAAATCAATTTCTCCATTTTCCATAAATGTATATTTATTAAACCGTGAGCAATAACTAATAACGGGATGTTAATATGAAAAACAAGAACGCAACGGTTGTAATTTTTTGGATATTATCCGCTCTGATTGTGGCTGGTTTGGCTGGCTATATTCGCTGGCATGCGTTGACCACGCTTAATGTTGATTACGATGAGGATGATTATCTTCGAGCCGCGCAGCAATTCACAACTATTTTTCGAACCGGCGATTGGCAGGCATTAAAAGACACCAATTATCGGCCCGAACATCCTCCCCTGGCAAAAATAGTTTTTGGAATCAGCCTGCTGCCTCTGCCAGAAAGGCCGTTAATCCCAGACAGGCCCACGTCTGCCGGCCCAAACCAATATCTACCGAAAGACCTGTTGCGCAATGCCCGGATCACCAGTGCAGTGTTTGGTACGCTGACGGCAGCATTGGTTGCCCTTGTGAATCCCATTGGGGGATTTTTCCTTGCCATACATGCTTTTACCACGAAGTATGTCAGCCAGGTCATGCTTGAAGCCTTGCCTGCGCTAACCAGCTTTCTAACCGCCTTGTTTTATGTCAAGTGGAAAAAGAGAAAGGGCAAAGGAACCGGCTGGCTGCTCTTATCGGGTTTGTTCCTGGGGTTAACGGCAGCTTCCAAGTATGTCTACTGTGTGGTTGGTGTGGCAATCCTGGTCGATTGGATAATTGATGCAGCAAACAAAAGAGAAGCACGAAAGATCATTGTTCCAATCTTTTTTTGGGGAGTCTTCTCGGTATTGATATTTTTTGCTGCCAATCCTTATTTTTGGGCGGATCCAATTGGAAGACTAAAAGAGACGTTACTTTATTACTCTTCCTATTCGACTACGGCAAGCGAAGTGACAAGTGCGGGATACCCTTTCTGGCAGCCCCTGGTTTATCTCTTTTCCACTCCAAAAGCGTGGCAGCCTGATGCCATTTTGGTGGCACTCGACCCATTGATCACGTTATTTGCTATTGTTGGTTTCAAACGTCAGATGCAAAAACAATCTCTATATCCCATTTGGGTAATCGTGGCCTTGGTCTTCTTGTTTATCTATCCAGTGAAGTGGCCGCAATATATAGTTATTTTGACAGCTCCATTGTGTATTACTGCTGGCGAAGGCGCGAAAACCCTAATTCTTGACCCGGTTTCACGCTGGTTTGCAAAAATGCGATCAAGTAAGAATTCAAGTAGAACTCATGAATCTCAAGACACGAAGGCTGCACTCCCCTGGTTGGTTCCCGGATTCACAATTTTTCTGGTTTTTACCATCCTGCCGCTGATTTTTCAGATCGGTGTGTCTTTTACCAATTTCAACAGCATTTCCATCAAGGATGGTTTTGAAGGTGGAATTTTCCGTGAAGTTTTTGGGGGCATCGCAGGCAGAATAAAACCCGTGATAACTGATTTCCCTTTTCGTGAAAAAACTGTTGGTTACATCGGTGTCAATGCTTACCCAACGGTCTTGAATTTCTTGACAGACAACGGATTCCTTTTTTTTGATCTCTTTTGGACAATTACATCGGTGGCTGTTCAAACCCTTCTGGGATTAATTGTGGCTTTGCTGTTGTGGCAAAAAAATGTGTTTTTTAAGAAAGGTTGGGAGATATTATTTATTCTCCCGTGGGCTATCCCAGAAATGATCGGCGCGCTGATGTGGGTGAATGTGTTTGCACCAGAAACGGGATGGTTGAGCCTGGGTGTCAGTCAATTTGGGGGCAGTTTCCCGTTTGCCTTTCTCAATGGATGGCAGGATTCATCCTCCATGCGTTTGCTGGTGTTATTGATCGCCGGCGTCTGGTATGGTTTTCCGTTCATGATGCTGGCAGCTTCGGCCGGGCTGAAATTGCTCCCCAAGGAAGTTTATGATGCCGCTGCGATCGATGGCGCGAATTCAGTCAATATCTTTCGGTGGATCACATGGCCGATGCTGCTTCCACTTCTCATCCCGGCTGTGATCGTCAGGAGTATTTTTGCCTTCAACCAATTCTACCTTTTCCAGGTTTTTCAGACGGGTGAGTCTACCATGGCCGGGCTTTCATACAATTTCTTCAATCCCAGCGGCTATTTTATCAATGGTCAATTTGCCATTTCAGCCGTAATCAATGTGATCACAGTTGGTTTTTTAATCTTGTTTGTAAGCTTGTTGAATAAATGGAACAGAACGAGTGAAGGGGTGACCTATGCGTAAAATGAATTGGGTAAAAAAGGTAGTCACTCAAATCATTCTGTTCATCGTGGGATTGTATGTCATCATTCCAATTTGGGGAGCTATCAGGCTGGCTTTTGATGGATCATTAAAGAGCAGACCTATTGAGTTTCGTCTTTTCCCTGAAGTGTTTTCATTGAAACCTTTATTAGCAACACTTGACAGGCCTTATCAATCAGTAGATTTTTCTGTTCTGCTGCGTAACAGTATGATCGTTTCGTTAGGCGCTGCATTGATCGCATTGGTACTGGGGGCTTCATTGGCATACGCCTTTGCGCGATACCGATTCCCAGGTAAAAAACCCGCATTATTCCTTTTGCTTTTGGCAGCCATGCTTCCGCCAGTTGCATTCATGACACCGTTGTATATCGTTCTCAGTATTTTGCACCTGAGAACCACGCTTCTAGGGCTGACGCTGGTCTATGCAACCTTTGCGCTGCCTTTCTGCATTTGGAATATGAGAGCGGGATTTCAATCTGTTTCAAAAGAACTGGAAGAGGCTGCATTTCTGGATGGCGCTAACAGTTTATTGACCTTTTGGTATATCTCGCTGCCCCTGGCTCTACCTGCAATAACCATTGCCGGATTGCTCTCATTTCTGATGGGGTATTCTGAGTTTGCCATGGGGTGGTTGTTTGTCAGTAAAGCCGATACAGTCACGCTCGCCATGTCGATTTATGCAATGGTCCAAACGGGAAATGCGCAGCCCTGGAGCATTTTGGCATCGATGTTCATCATCATGTCAATACCCATCGTGCTTGTTTTCGTGATCTTACAAAATACACTGCTTGACAGGATGTTGTTTACAACGCAGAAAAGTGGCAATTGATCAGGGTTTTCCAGCTTTGCCGATCTGGACAAATATGGCGTAGACCACTGATACCGTCAGTGCAAACGCCGAGATCACTATCCCCGCAGTGGCCAGTTTGTTCGATTCGGAGCGGCGACCGCGAATGCCGGCAAAGAGGCTGATGGCGCCGCCAATGACACCGATGATGGGAACAATGCCGGCACAAATACTCGCAGAACCCAGAAGTACAGATACAACTGCCAGGAATTTATTTATTCGTTCTTCCGGGTCAAGACCTTGATAATTTGGCTCCATTCAGACTCCTGGCAACTGTTATTCTAATAATCAAATTCAATTCATTCTCTTCAGAGATCTAATAGAGAATTATAATCAGTTAAAATCCTTTATGTAGAGAAACTCATGACAGCTAATATTAATGATTTTCCAAGTTCAAAAATTCAATCCGAACGCCCCACGATCGAAATCATTCTTCCGGAGGGTAGGGTTTATACGGGACAGCGGGGTGCGACGCTCGAAACATTACTACAAATGCTGCCCGAGTGGGATAATCCTCCCATCATGGGCGCCGTGGTGAATGGAGAACTACGCGAACTTACATATGTCATTGAACTGGATTCTAGAATCCGCTTGATCACCATGGGGGATGATGACGGAGCACGCATCTACCGTCGATCTATTACTTTCTTGATGGAAGCCGCGTTTGAAGAATTGTTTCCTGATGCACATATGACTCTTGATCATTCGGTTTCATCGGGCGGATACTACTGCCAGGTGTTTTCCAAAGACGAGTTCACGATCCGAGAGATCATGCAATTGAAAAAACGCATGAAAGAATTGGTGGAAGAAAATCTCCAATTCACCCGTCAGACCGTTCCGTTGGATGAAGCCATCAATTATTTTCAATCCAAGGGTCTTACCGATAAGGTTCAACTGCTTAAATATCGGCAGAAAGAATATCTTGTCCTTTACAGCCTTGGAGCGCATCAAGACTACCATCATGGCTACATGGTGCCTTCAACCGGATACTTGAAATGGTTTGACCTTGAATTGATCGGTGATGGATTTGTTTTACGGTTTCCGCGCCGCAACTCACCGAAAACCATCGGACCCATGTCCAGCTATCCCAAGCTGTTGAGTACTTTCAGGCAATATGGCAATTGGCTGCACCGCCTGGGGATCGAATCTGTTGGTGCACTGAACGATTCCATTCAAGCCGGCAATATACGCGAGATCATCCTCGTCTCTGAGGCGCTGCATGAACTTCAGATCATTGATATTGCACAGCATATCGCCGAGAAATCGGATGAATCGCGCATCATTTTGATTGCAGGTCCATCATCCTCGGGGAAAACGACTTTCTCAAAACGATTGACGGTTCAGCTTCTGGCAAACGGGTTTTCGCCTTTCCCGGTCGAAATGGATAATTATTTTGTAGATCGTGAAGATACCCCCAAAGATAAATCAGGCAAATATGATTTTGAAGCCCTTGGTGCGATGGATACGAAAAAATTAGCCAGTGACCTGAAGCGATTGATCGCAGGCGAAGAGATCCAGATGCCGCTCTATAATTTCAGGGAAGGTAAAAGTCAACCAGGCCAGGTGGTAAAACTGCGGCCAGATCAGATGATCATCCTTGAAGGCATCCATGGGCTGAACCCCAAACTCTTGCCGGATATTGACCCCGCTTCTACTTTCAAGATCTATGCCTCCTGCTTGACGCAGCTTAACCTTGACCGCTACAACCGCATATCCACCACGGATACACGCCTGATCAGGCGTATCGTACGTGATTCGCGAGAACGAGGTTATACGGCCCAACAGACCATCCGCAACTGGGATTCCGTGCAGCACGGCGAAAAAGAATACATCTTCCCTTATCAAGAATATGGGAACAAGCTGTTCAATTCAGCCCTGGTTTATGAACTTTCAGCACTGAAAACAATGGTTGAACCGTTATTGAGGCAGGTACCTTATGGCACCATGGAATATGTTGAAGCCAAACGTTTACTGGCTTTTCTGGATTGGTTCCTGCCTATTAATACAGAATTGATCCCCGATAACTCCATTTTATTGGAATTTGTCGGAGGATCAATTTTCAATGACTTTAAATTGTGGTCTACCAAAGACTAAGCGGGATCACACTTCACGCAGTTTTGTTTTGATCACTTTTGATAGTCTGGCGATGCCTTCATTGATCAGCTCTGGTTTGGTGCATGAGAAGTTCAGGCGCATGGTGTTTTCACCACCGCCGCAGGCATAGAAATTTTCACCCGGTACATAAGCTACTTTTTGAGTCACCGCATCTTTGAACATGTCAATAGCTTTGATCTGTTCTGGCATGGTAACCCAAAGGAATAATCCGCCCTGGGGATTTGTCCACGTGACGCCATTGGGCATATGTTCCTCAAGTGATTCGATCATCACGTTACGGCGTTCGCGGTAAGTATCCTTTATCAAATTCACGTGTCGATCCAGGTATCCATGCTGACCCACTTCATGAGCCACGATCTGGTTAAAGGTTGAGGTATGCAGATCAGCGCCTTGTTTCGCGAGCACCAATTTGTTGATCACTTCAGTAGGAGCGATCACCCAGGCGAGACGGATGCCAGGTGCAAGAATTTTGGAGAAAGTGCTCAAATAGATCACGTTACCCGAATAAGCGTTGGTCTTATCGCGCATTTGTGAGTCTAGCAACTCCACAGCAGGCAAGTCATCACCCTCATAACGGAGCTGCCCATAAGGATCATCCTCGATGATGGGTACACCGTATTGATCGGCTAACTTGATCAATTGTTTGCGGCGTTCAAGTGTGAGAGTGCAGCCGGTGGGGTTTTGAAAATTGGGCAAAACATAGATGAATTTTGGTCCTTTGCGCAGGGCATCTTCCAGTTTACGGGTATCCATCCCTTCGTCATCCAACTCGACGGGGATGTAATCCGCGCCGTAGGCGTTCCAGGCCTGGATGGCGCCCAGGTAGGTTGGGTTTTCGACCAGGATGCGGTCACCGTGGTTGATGAATATTTTTCCGATCAGGTCAAGCGCCTGTTGAGACCCTGATGTGATGAGGATGTTATCTTTGCTCACGCGGATGCCGAGGCGGTTGGTGTAACGGGCGATCATCTCACGTAAAGGGACGTAACCGTCAGTGGTGCCATATTGAAGTGCTTCTGCCCCTTGATGATCAAGCACATAATTGCAGGCACGGCGGAACTCTTCCACCGGAAAGACCTCCGGTGCAGGAAGACCGCCGGCAAATGAAATAACATCAGGCATCTCGGTTAATTTAAGTAGTTCTCGAATTGCTGAAGCCTTCATACGTTGCGTGCGTTGCGCATAGCGGAAGTCCCACGGAGTTTGCATATTATTTGATAGCTCCTCTTCTTATCCAGTTTGAATTAAGAAATTGGAAAGCGGCTTACCACAACAGCCGAGGTCGGAAGTGAGATCCGATCCCCGGTTTCAAGCGTAGCAGGTGTAACAGGAGACAGGTTTTCGGCTCCCTGGAAGATGGAAATGGGTGTATTCACCAAAGCACAGCGTGTTTCCACAAAGGCCTGACCGGTCAGGAATCCTTCTTTATCGATCGCACAACTGGTGACCTTGCCAACGACCTTGCCTTTGGCATCCATTACCGGGTCACCATTATGGGCCATACGCACACCTTTTTCAATGAATCTGAAACGAACCACAATGCCTGTGCGTGCTTTTTCTTTTTCAATGTAAGCACCACGGCCGATAAACCAGGGTTTGTAGGTTTTGACGTATGAACCGAATCCGGCTTCAGAAACGCTGAAGTTGTCTTCGCCGCCCATCTCATGACCATAAAGGGGCAGACCGGCTTCAGTGCGCAGAGAATCGCGTGCACCCAGACCGCAGGCTTTCATGCCAAGTGGTTCACCGGCTTTGCAGATTGCTTCCCACAGTTCCACCGCCTTGCCGGGGTGGACGAACAATTCAAAGGCCATTTTCTCGCCTGTATAACCGGTGCGTGAGACAACCAGGTCAAAACCACCGATCACGGCCTCGCAGAGTTCAGTCCGTTTGAGTGCCTTGACCTTCTTTGAAGTGAGTGCATCGCAGCCGAGAGAAAGGAGAATATCTCTCGATTTTGGTCCCTGCAGGGCGATATCCACACGCATATCGGCTCCCGCCTTGGGGTCGCGCAGGTTGCGCAGGGTAACGCCGGTGCCAAAAGTTTTGATCCACGGGCGCTGCGGATCGATCATGACCTTGCCTTCGCGGACCGCATTCAACCAGGCCCAATCTTTGGAATCGTTTGAGGCATTCACCACCACGAGATACTTGAGGGTATCACGGCGATAAACGAGCGTATCATCGATCACATTCGCGTTGGGATCCAGGAAGTGGGTGTAGCAGGATTCTCCCACAGCGAGGGAACTGATGTCATTGCCGCAAACGGTCTCGAGGAACAGACTGGCATGAACGCCTTCTGCCTGGAACACACCCATGTGTGAGACATCAAACAACCCGGCAACCTGTCGGCAGGCCAGGTGTTCTTCGACCACCGAGGTATACCAGACCGGCATTTCCCAGCCTGCAAAGGGGATGATCTTGGCGCCCATTTTCTTGTGGGTCTCATAGAGCGGTGTTCTAAACAACTCGGACGATTCTTTTTCCACCCACTCAAAAGCAGGCAGAGAAGTCCCTTTTTGAGGGGTTTGTCCGATATAAAAAGGTTTCTGGCTGACAACCTGAGTGTCATCTGCTTTAACAGGTGCCGATTCAAGATCTTCAATCACCACAATACTGCCGGGAATGCGGCGGGGAATATCCTGGTCAAAGGTGATATAACCCTCGGCCAAACCACGCAGGAAGGTAGCGGCCAGACCGAATTTCTCTTTGGGGAAGGAGAAGCGGTAAGAATTACCATCCACATTGGCAATTGCGCCTTCAACAGTACCGAGCGGTGTGGCAAGGGATGTTTTTTGTGATTGTCCGGGTTCAAGAGCTTCGACATCAGAGCTGAAGCAGTATGTGACATACTGGCGCAGGCTGGGGCCGCTCAATTTGAGTGTAGCTATATCGGATTTGCTGGCGGATCTATCATCCAGATAATAGAACTGAGGATAACCGTTCTTTTTATAATCAAGATCGGCGCCGGCTTTTTCACACAGGGTTCTGACACGTTTCTTGGCGTCTTCCAAAACCTTGAAATCCACCTTGGCACGAGCGCTGAGACCTTTACGGGTTTCCACAGAGTAAGGGGTGCACGCCTGCAGCAGGTCAACGATGATATTGGCCACTTCCACCATATCAGCCTCTTTAAGCCCGCGCTGCGTCATCCAGGGGGTGCCAAAGCGGATACCGGAGGAATTGTTGGCCGTTTTATCACCAGGGATGGTGTTGCGGTTGAGCACGATGCCGGCAACATCCAAAATGCGGGCAGCCATATCGCCTGAAAGGGTTGTGCCATCCGGTCCTTTGATCAATTTGCAATCCAGGTTGGCCAAATGGGTATTGGTGCCGCCAAAGGGAATGCGCATGCCGCGTGCTTGCAGCTGTTTGGTCAGGGCAAGGCAATTCTTGATGATCTGGCTCTGTAAATCAGCGAAAGCCTTGGATCGGGCGATCTTGAAGGTGGTGGCCAGGGCAGCGAAGACATGCACATGCGGGCCGCCTTGTTCGCCGGGGAAGACACCCTTATCAATTTTCTTGGAGAGCGCTGCATCAGTGGTGAGGATGCAGGCGCCGCGGGGTCCGCACATGGTTTTATGTGTGGTAAAGGTGATAATGTGGGCATAGCCGACCGGTGAAGAGATGGTTTTTGCCGCGATCATGCCTGCAATATGCGAGACATCTGCCAACAAATAGGCGCCAACCGAATCAGCGATCTCTCTGAAGCGTTTCCAATCCGGCACAAAGGGGTATGATGAGTAACCGCAGATGAGGATCTTGGGTTTGCATTCCAGGGCGAGCTGCTGAACTTTGTCGTAATCAATTTGTTCAGTTACCGGGTCCACATTGTAATGGGAAACCTTGAATAATTTGCCTGAGCGGTTGACCGAGGAACCGTGGGTAAGGTGACCGCCATGCAGCAGGTTCATGCCAAGGATCGAGTCTCCGACTTCGATCAGGGCATTGTAAACAGCGTTATTCGCCGGGGCGCCTGACAGGGCTTGAACATTGACGAAAATTTGATCCGCGCTGACCTGGTCTGTAGCGAAGGCTTCGGCGCAGCGGCGGCGCGCCAGGCTTTCGATGAGGTCGGCATACTCCACACCCTTGTAGTAACGTGGATCCGCGTTGCGGCGGTAGTAAGCCAAACGGGCCGGGTAATCGAGGATTTGCGACTCGCTCATCCAGCGCATCTCTTCGTCGGGATAACCTTCTGCGTAAATATTCTGAAATACAGAACCCAATGATTCACGCACGGCAGCCGGTGCAGTACTTTCAGAGGGGATCAAGATCAATTTGCGAAATTGACGTTCTTTTTCGAATTCAGTTAAATTCAATACTTCAGGGTCAAGTTCGGCGAGGCTTCCGCGTATCAAGAAATCGGTCATGGTATTACTCCCTATCTTTTCATGGTAAAAAATTAAAGAACCACCTTTAGATGACAATGAATTGTGCATCTGTGGGTGGTTTTTTGAGCAAGAGATTCCATCATTGAATTCTCAGTTACCTTTGAATTGTCATAAACCGTACAGACTATCTATTTTAACTTGAAGCGTAGCAAGGGTCAAGTTTTTTACTTGACCCTTGAAATTGATGCGGTGTTATTTTATTTCGAGGTCAAGCCAATCTGTCATGGTTTTTAAAACTTGGGCTTTTTCCGGCTCGTTATGTAATTCGTGATACAGGCCGTCCCATTCTTTGTAAGTGATCTTCGAAAGCGGGGCGGCATTTGCAAATTTCTTGGTCATGGGAGGATTAACCAACATATCAGCGGTGCCCTGCATGAGCAGTAGAGGGATTGGGAATTCTGCAGCGTGATCGACGATAAATTTGCCGTTGTTGATCAGGTCAAGGGCAAGCCGGGCAGAGATTTTGCCGTGAACCAACGGATCCGCAGAATACTTCTTTTCAACTTCAGGATCGCGTGAGAGACCTGAACGCAGCAGACCATTATCCATTTGCATGGCGGGCATCAGGTTGTACATCAATTTACCCAAGGCCAACTTGACCGCCGGAACAGGAGCAGCGGTTGCGAGCCCGGGGCTGGTGACGATGGCGCCCTTGAGCTGCGGATTTTGCGTGAGGCAATAATACAGGGTCAGATTGCCACCCAAGCTGTGTCCATAAATGAACACTGGCAGGCTGGGGAAGTGCTCTCTGGCCAACTCGATGTTATGGGTGATATCTTCCATGATCAAAGCATAGGAGGGGGCGTGTCCGCGAACGCCCTCAGATTTTCCATGTCCGCGCAGGTCAAAGGCTGTCAGACTATAACCAGCATCTGTAAACGCTTTGGCAACATGTTCATACCTGCCTGAATGCTCGCCCAAGCCATGCACCATGGCAATGGCGGCTTTCTGTTTTCCTTCCGGTTTCCATTCCTGGCCGTATATCTTTACATTATCACGGGTCGTCCAAAAATATTCAGAATGCTGCATGCCAATCCTCCGGAAAAGTATTTGTTTGTCACGATCATTGTTTTGAATTTATAATCACTGCGTACCTATTTAGTTTAGTCTTTGAGACCAATATTTACAAGCCTGCTAAAACCACTATTTTAAGAAGAATGAGAAATCAATGACCACACAAAACATGATTGATGACAAAAAGAATAAAGCTATTGGCTGCGGACTACTAATTTTGACAATCCTCGGATTCATCTGGGTGATCTTGTTCAGCGGAGTAGATCTTTTTATGAATTGGGTTTCAGAACAAGCCATCATGGAAGTCGGCGGGCATGTTCCCGATTTTCGCTGGGTCACGCATTTGATAACCAGTGTGCTTATTCTGGTTGTGTGCTTGTTGATGGCTTGGTTGGTTAAAGAACCGCGGATCAAAAGGATCTTCCGACTCTGGTCATACCCTGCGATCCTTGCGGTCCTTTCAGTACCCGCAAAAACATTATGGCTGACAGAACAGAACATGACTGCCGTTCTGCAAGCCTCGGCCTTGTTCCTGGTTATTGTAGGCAGCTATTTGTTTGCGAAAGCAAAAGAAGGTGAAGAAGAAGTAAAGCAAAACAAGCCCAAGTTCCCTGGTCTGATCATTTTCGTGGGAGCCATTTTTTGTGTTCCGTGGCTGTTATGGGGAGCTTTGGGATCCTGGCTGGACAGCCTGCTTGAAATAATTGTAGGCGTTCTATTTGCGTGGTTCACAGTCAAATTTGTTTTTAGTGAATACCTTGAGAAGACGCAAACCATCGACAGCGAGATCACTTTTCGTAAGATAGTCTTTGATGGATCAGTTGTAACAGTGTTCCTGCTTATTTGTGTTGCCGCCTTGGCGATCAACGGCTCACAACAGATGCTGGTGGTGACAGTTCCTATAACCGGCTGGCTTGTAGCCATCCTTGCTTCAATTTGGATGAAAGATAAAGGCCACGGGCGTATTCCAGCAGGAATCATCCTCGGATTGGTGTTCACGCTGCCGCTGCTTTTCTTCGATATGGACGAATTGAATGCAATTTTCACTGGTGGCACAGGAGAAACCCTTGAATGGGCGACCAAGGCAGCCTGGTATACCTTCATGTTGATCTTAATGGTAACCCTCATGTTGCTGCCGAATCTCAAAAATATTCACAGGTTCAGCCTGCCTAAACCAGTGCATCTTGCATTCATGGCTATTGGATTAGTGGGAATTGTCTTTGTCTATTTCGGTTGGGGCCAGGTTGGATTCTTTGGGGATAACCAGTTCATCATTCTTAAGCAGCAAGCTGATCTTTCGAAAGCGGTTGAAATTCAAGACTATGCAGCCAGAAGGGCGGAGGTCTACAAAATATTGGTGAAGACTGCCGAAAGTTCTCAAACCGAGCTGCGGGCTCGCCTGGATCGTATGCACATTAGTTACACTCCCTTTTATCTGGTCAATGCGATCGAGATAAATGGCGGGATCATTGCGAAGTTGGAGTTGCAAAAAGACCCATCGGTGGACCGCATCCTGGATAACCCGCAGTTACGCCCGCTGCCGAAACCCCTCAGTGCTGAAACGGGAGATATAACCAGCCTGCCAAAAGAGCCCTTGTGGAATATCAGCATGATCCATGCAGACCAGGTGGTAAAGGAGCTGGGGATTACCGGAAAGGGAATCCTGATCGGGCAGACAGACAGCGGTGTGGACGGTAGACATCCAGAGTTAGCGGCGGCTTATCGCGGTGCCAAAACCAATGATGATTACAACTGGTATGATCCCTGGAACAACACATCCTTCCCAACCGACATTTCAGGCCACGGCACCCAGACCTTGGGGATCATGCTTGGACAAAACACAGGTGTGGCGCCTGGCGCACAGTGGATCGGCTGTGTCAATCTTGCCAGAAACCAGGGCAACCCGGCATTTTACCTTGACTGCATGCAATTTATGCTGGCACCCTTCCCACACGGGGGCAATGCCTTCAGCGACGGTGACGCCAGCAAAGGGGCTATGATCATCAATAATTCATGGGGCTGCCCGAATGCAGAGGGTTGCGATTCAAACGTTTTCCTACCAGCAGTCGAGGCACTAAAGACGGCCGGCATATTTATGTCCGTAGCGGCAGGCAACACTGGATACTACGGCTGCGATACGGTGATCGATCCTCCGGCGATCTATGCAGAGGTGCTCTCATCGGGATCAGTCAACAAAGAAGGCAATATATCCGATTTCTCATCACTCGAGTCTTATGCGGTTGATAACCCCAGTCAACAAAAACCTGAGATCCTGGCACCGGGCGAAGATGTGGTTTCATCTTATCCTGGCGGCGCCTATTCAATGGCCAGCGGTACTTCTTTCGCGGCACCCCATGTCAGCGGAGTTGTGGCTCTTATGTGGTCGGCCAACCCCAAATTGATCGGCAATATTGACCAGACCACCAAGATACTTCTAGATACCTCTCATCCCTACCAGGGGCAGCGGCCAAATTGTGTGGCACAGACGGACCAGATCAAATCAGGGTTGATCGATGCTTATCAAGCGGTGCAGGGTGCAATCGCCTGGCAACCATGATATGATTCTGGTGTAACTATGACAATTATTATGGGTTAACTCTATTGACAAAGATGCTTGAAAGCGAAGTGGAAGTCATCACCGATGATAATGCGGTTGTATTAGCCTGCGGAGGAAACCCCGAGGCGTTCAGTTATCTGTATGAGAAGAATGTCACCCGCATTTATAACTACATCTACTATCGCATCGGATCCGCGTCAGATGCAGAAGATATTACTTCGCGTGTGTTTTATCGAGCTTTTGGGCACATTAACAGTTATGTCGATAAAGGCGTGCCGTTTTCAGCCTGGCTTTACCGCATCGCCCACAACCTGATCGCCAACTGGCACCGAGATAATTTGCGCCGCAAAGAAGTGCCGCTGGAAGATCATCTTGACCTTCCACACAAAGCTGACCAACCTGAGCGTATGCTTGAAAAGAACCAGGAGATGGCCCTGCTCTTAAAGGCGATTCGCAGGATCTCAGCGGATCGGCAGCAATTGATCTTGTTGAAGTACCTCGAAGATCTATCCAATGCGGAAATTGCCCAGATCATGGGACGCAGTGAAGGAGCGATCAAGAGCTTATACCATCGGGCGTTGATCGCATTACGAGAAGAGATGGATGAAATTGGTTATAAATCTGAATAGTTCAGGGGCAACCACATGGAAAGTAGAATGAATGAATTGAACAACAAGGGCATGTTTGGCTTGGAAGAAAAACTCTCCAGCATGTTAAAACCGGTTATGCCTGACCCGGTATTCATGAATCATTTAAAGACCAAACTCGCCAAGACGCCTGCCGTATTACTTGAAAATTCTAAAAGACGGGTCGGACTGATGGTGATCGGAGCCGGTTTGTTTGCTGGAGCTCTGACGGTCTGGATCCTTGGACGGCTTAAGAAGAAATAACTAATCTATAATTTCATTATTTCAGGTTGAATTTTTCCTTTAGTTGGTAGCTTGAAGGTTCAACCAATAATGTGCCATCGGGGAAAAGGATGGTAGGCACGCTTTTACAGCCTTTATTCACACTCATTACATACTCGGCCGCTGCTTTATCCTGGTCAATATCAATCCATTCATAATCAATTTGATTGTCAGCGAAAAACTGTCTGGCTCTGCGTGTATCTCCGCACCAGGTTGTACCGTACATTTTAATTTTTTGTTCTGAGTCAGTCATTTTTCTCTCCAAGATAAATTGATAATACTTCGATCACTGTTTGTGCATCCAATAATAAATCAAAATCGACCGGATACTGAAAATCCATCCCGATGCGGGTAGTCAAACGATCCAGGGCTTGATGAGTAGAATCTGGAAGTTGTTTTCGCACAATTTCATCTTTGATCAAAGCATTCAATGACAAACCGTTTTGATCAATCCTCAATTTTGACAAATATTCTCTGATGGCCATACCGGCAGCTCGGCGTGCCAGCACCCTGGCCATACCCTCATTGCCTTTTTGCCTGGTTTGTTGGGCTTTCTCGAGTTCGAGCACTGCCAATGATTCATCCATGATTGAATTTTACCTTCGATTTATTCAATCATAACGGTGATTATGCTAAAATCACTGCATGTCTGAAAACGTTGTTTTCATGGGTTCTCCCGAATTGGCTGCAAGAGTCTTGGACGCGCTGGCTTCGAGTTATCGTGTGGTCGGAGTCGTCACCCAGCCGGATCGTCCGGCAGGGCGGGGCAAAGTACTCACATCGCCGCCGGTCAAAGTACTGGCAGACCAGTTGGGCATCCCGACCATTCAACCTGAACGGTTGCGCGACGAAGCCTTCGCCCAGTTGCAGGCATGGAGCCCTGATGTGATCGTTGTGGCGGCATTTGGACAGATCCTGCGCCAAAGGGTATTGGATCTACCGAAATTTGGCTGCATAAACGTCCATGCCTCTTATCTGCCGCGCTGGCGCGGCGCCGCACCCATCCAGGCGGCCATTCTGCATGGTGACGAATTCACCGGTGTCAGCATCATGAAAATGGATGCCGGTATTGATACAGGACCGGTGCTCATTCAAGAGAAGGTCTTCCTTGAAGAGGACGAGACCTTAACGACGCTGACAGATAAGTTATCCACTTTAGGGGCGTCTTTGCTGCTCAAGGCATTGAAAGGTTACCTGGCAGGCAGGCTGGTAGCAAAGCCACAGCCTGAAAGCGGAGACACCTACGCAGGGATGCTCACCAAGGAAGACGGACTGCTGGATTTCAAGCAATCTGCTGTGGATATCGACCGCAAGGTCAGAGCCTTGAACGATTGGCCTGGAACCTACTGTGATGTAAACGGACAAATCTTGAAGGTTCGCAAGGTAAAAATTACCCTTTCAGAAACGCACCCTGCCGGCATCCGAAGTGTTCTAGATAAGGTTCCGGCCATCAGCACACCAGACGGCTGGGTGCAACTCCTTGAAGTGCAGCCTGCTGGTAAAAAGTGGATGCCTGGAGCAGATTATATGAGAGGCATCCAAAACTGGAAAACCAGCGACTAATATGAGCAAATCAATCCAACAACCATTAAAGGTAATATGCTTTGGCATGGGAGCCATAGGCACATATATCGGCGGCAGCCTTGCGGCGAACGGTGCAAAAGTAACCTTTATTGAGAAGAAGGAATTGATCAAGGATGCGGCTGCCAGAGGGATCAAACTCAACATTGGCGGCAATCTAATAAATGTCCCCAATATTGAAATTACATCGGATGTGCGTCACGCGATTTCAGGCGACCCGGTGGATGTTGCATTGCTGGCAGTCAAATCCAATGATACACCTTCGGTACTCGATCTATTGAGTGGTCTTGAAAAAGATTTTCCACCGGTTTTGTGTTTGCAAAATGGGGTGGAGAATGAAGGGCTCATCGCCCGCAAATTGGGTGAAGAAAAAGTGATCGGCGCTTCCATCACCAGCGCGGTGGGGCGCTCTGGTTTGGGTGACATAAAACTTGAAAAACTGCGCGGCGTCGGTATTGAAACTGGGCATGTCCTCTCGCAAACACTGATCGATTGGTTCAACCTCGCAGGTCTGCGGGCCAGGGGATACGCATTTCGAGCGGACATGAAGTGGTCCAAAATGCTGACCAACCTGTTGGCCAATGCCACATCCGCCATCCTCAATTGGACCCCCGCGCAGGTCTATTCAAACCCGATCACATGGCGCATAGAACTGGACCAGATCTGTGAAGCCATGGATGTAATGCAGCGAATGCATATCCGCCTGGTGGATTTGCCCGGAACTCCGGTGAAACCACTAATGATTCTTCTCAATCGTCTGCCTGCAAGCCTGAGCCAGGCTTTGATCGGTGCCCCTCTCGCCAAAGGCCGCGGCGCCAAGATGCCGTCTTTTCATATTGACCTATATGCAGGCAAGACAACCAGTGAAGTCACTTTCCTGAATGGTGCTGTCTCGCGGTATGCTTCAAAAATCGGGTTATGTTCCCCGATCAATGATGGGTTATGTAAATTATTGGAACAAATCGCTGCCGGCGGTATTGCCAAAGAGGAATTTGCCGGACAACCTGAAAAACTTGACCAATGGCTCCGGGAGTTAAAATGAGCGTTCCAAATTGGGTGCAGGACAGCATTTTTTACCAAATCTTTCCAGACCGGTTTGCGAACGGACAGGATAAAAACAATCCAAAAAAGGTGCTGCCCTGGAACGCCAAACCCACCATCGTTGGTTTTCATGGCGGCGATATTAAAGGCATCATTGACCACATGTATTACCTGCTTGACCTGGGAATCAACGCGATCTATTTGAACCCGATCTTTCTATCACCTTCGAATCACCGATATAACGCTGTGGATTATTTCCAGATCGACCCGAAATTGGGAAGCAAACTTGAGTTTTTCACGCTGTTGGATGTTGCCCATCGCAATGAAATGAAAGTCATTTTGGATGGAGTCTTCAACCACTGCGGGCGAGGATTCTTTGCATTCAATGATGTGTTGGAAAACCAGGCTGATTCACCCTATACCGATTGGTTTCATATAAAGAAATACCCGGTTGATGCCTATTCTCCGGGCGATGCCACTACTTATGAAGGATGGTGGAAATACAAAAGTCTACCAAAATTTAACACGTCCAACCCTGATGTTGAAGAATATATTCTCAAAGTTGCGCGTTACTGGATCGAACAGGGCATAGACGGCTGGCGCTTGGATGTGCCCAACGAGATCAACGATGATGAATTCTGGATGCGATTCAGAGAAGTCGTGCGCAGTGCCAACCCGGATGCCTACCTGGTGGGTGAAATTTGGGACGGCGATCCGCGCTGGGTCGGTGAAGGTCATTTTGACGGCCTCATGAACTATCCAGTGCGAACCTTGATCATTGATGTTCTTAATGGAGAAATAACAACCGATAAATTCAGTCATGATCTAAAGAAATGGCAGACAAAATATGCACAAGAGAACACCAATGCCATGTACAACCTGCTGGGCAGCCACGATGTTGAACGCTTTTTAACGAAGGTCAACGGAAATCTCGGCAAAGCCAAATTAGGGTATTTACTGCTCTTTACGCTAAGCGGTGTACCCGCAATCTACTATGGCGATGAGATCGGCTTGCTTGGTGGCAAAGATCCTGACTGCAGGAGAACCTTCCACTGGGACGAATCTCAATGGATGACCCCGCTTCGGGATTGGATCAAGAAATTGATCAGAGTGAGGAAAGACAAGGTGGCGTTACGGCGGGGCGTATTCAAGCTTCTGGAAACTGAAACGCATAAGAATTGCCTGGCTTTTGTGCGGGTGATGGACAGCGAATGCGGGTTGACAGTGATCAATATTGATAACGCAGCCATGGAGTTGACAGTTGACTTAAGTGGAACACCCCTGGCAGCCTATAAAAGCCTGCGCAATGTCATGGCAACGGAAGAATACCAGGTGATAGATAAGAAAATTACGATCAAACTTCAGGCGGTTTCTGGTGTTTTACTGTTCCCGTATTAAGTGTGGATCATGAGCATCTCAAAAAAACGATATCCAAACGCAATAGCGAAAGGCTTGATCGTCGGCCTTTCGCTGTTATTGACAGTGTGTTTGATCCCCGCCATTATTGACCTGTCGATCAATCAAACTGTTTTTAAATCGGATTTCTATGCGGGTGTCTTAAGACGCACTAATTTCTATGAGCAGGTTCCAACTGTTATTGCAGATACAGTGATGGCTTCAGGTTCTTCTGCAATGCAAGGCGGCTTGTTGGCAGGTTTGAATCAAGAACAATTCATCTGGATGATGACTTCGATGCTTCCACCAGGATGGATAGAGTCGCAAACCAATGCCGCCATGGATTCTGTTCTGGCTTTTCTCAATTTCAAGACTGAAACGCTTACCATCACGGTTGATCTGCAACCTATAAAGGATTATCTAACCAGCCCGGCAGGCAAGCAGTCACTGGTAAACCTGCTGGATAATTTGCCCGATTGTTCTGACGATCAACTGACCCAGATCATGATCGCCATGCAAAGCGGACAGGGCGGCTTTGCTTTGTGCCGCCCACCTTCCAGCGACTTGTTCAACATGGACACCATGCTTGACCCGGTGATTAGTTCATTCTCAGCCAGTTTGCCTGCCGTGATCCTGCTTCCTCCTGATAATGAGCAGGGAAAGATCCAACAGATCATCAAGTCACCAGTTTTTTTGATCTATCAAAAAGTCAGGCAGTTCCTGGTCTTTTTTCCATGGATGTGTCTTGTATTGGCTCTCATGATCATCCTTCTGTCTCTGCGTTCGCTCCGATGGATGAGCACGGCTTTAGGCGTGCCCCTGGTACTCGCCAGCCTTGGCGCCGCGGTTCCCGGGGTATGGCTGTTTCTCACTGGTGGGCAGGGTCTTAACGGTGTCCCTTCAGCAAATGGAGCAGTGTCGATACAGGGGTTTGAGGGGTTGTTGGTGGGTGTGATCCAGGAAGGTTTTAAGACTGCCGGGCAGGGGCTGCTTGTCTGGTGTGTTGGGGCGCTCGCGATCGGGTTGGTCTTGATCTCGATCAGGCTGGTCACTCAAAACGACACTCCCAAATAACTACTTTTTGGGAGTAATAAATTTCCTTTGCCATTCATACAGTATGTTGAGCGCTTCAAGGGGCGGAATCGTGTTCAAATCAATCCCTTTGAGTTCATCTAGAAGCGGATTGGTTTCGGGGAAGAGCGCCATCTGGGTGGAAGGCTGTGCCTCGATCTTGACGGCTGAGCCGGAACTCAGTTGAAGCTGCTTTAAGATCTCAGATGCACGTGAGATCACAGGGCGCGGAATGCCGGCCATTTGTGCCACGTGGATGCCGTAGGAACGGTCCGCGCCGCCGGGGACGATCTTGTGCAGAAAAACGACCGTGTTGCCGGTCTCACTGACTGCAACGTTGTAATTGCGAACGCCAGGCAGTAGTTCGCTAAGCTGCGTCAGTTCGTGATAATGGGTGGCGAAGAAAGTACGCGATTTTAGCCGCGGATGGTTGTGCAGGAATTCGACAACCGACCAGGCAATTGAAAGGCCATCATAAGTTGAAGTCCCTCGGCCGATCTCATCCAGAATGATCAGGCTTCGAGGGGTGGCGTGGTTGAGGATGTTAGCCGTCTCGATCATTTCCACCATGAAAGTGGATTGCCCCGCGTGAATCTCGTCCTGGGCACCGATGCGAGTAAAGATGCGGTCTACCATGCCAATTTTGGCTTTCGACGCCGGCACAAACGATCCAATTTGAGCCATGAGGACGATCAGCGCCACCTGACGCAGAAAAGTGGACTTGCCGGCCATGTTGGGGCCGGTGATAATGCGAATCGTTTCGCCGGGTTCCATGATGATGTCATTGGGCACAAAACGTTCTTCATGCAGGGTGGTTTCCACCACCGGGTGACGCCCGTCGGTGATCTCAAGGGTGGTGTCATCCGTCATTTCAGGCAGGGTGTATTTTTCAAGCGCTGCAATTTCAGCCAATCCGGCCTGTACATCCAGCTCGGCGATGGTGCGGGCGGTATCCAGCAGTCGCGGAATGGAAAGCGTCAACTGTTGACAAATTTCCTTAAACAGTTTCAATTCAATCTCATGGATGCGTTCTTCAGCGTTCAACACCAGGGATTCATATTCCTTCATCTCTGGCGTAATGTAGCGCTCAGCATTCACCAGTGTCTGCTTGCGGATGTATTCCGGCGGAGCCTGGTTGGTGTTACTGTGGGTGATCTCGAGATAATAGCCAAATACCTTGTTGAACCCCACCTTGAGGGTGCGGATGCCGGTGCGATCTCTTTCGACGCTTTCGAGATTCGAGATCCATTCGCGAGCATGACGCGAGGTCTCAATAACGCTATCCAATTCTATTGAGTAGCCGGCACGGATTATCCCGGTGTTGGCAAGCGTTGCCGGAGGGTCATCGTCAATAGCCTTTTCGAGTAATTCATACGCTTCAGGGCAGAGATGGTAGTTTTGCAACAAAGCAGCCAGCGAAGATTCATCCTGAGGTAAAACGGCGCGAATTTCAGGCAGGCGCGCTATAATGCCGCGGATTGCCACCAGATCGCGCGGAAGGGCATTCCCTGCTGTGACACGGTTTACAAGCCTTTCAAGGTCACCCAGGTGCTGTAAAAGGCTGCGGAAGCCCAGTCTGAGCATGGCGTTGGTAAAAAAGAATTGCACCACCTGCTGTCGGGCGTTTATGGATTCAAGGTTGAGCAGGGGTTTACTGACCCATTGGCGGATCAGACGATGC
>DAIEPS010000080.1 GCA_027348305.1 Anaerolineaceae bacterium
GGGTTTTGTTGTGCTGATTTAAGGCTTGATTTTGGCGGGTTTTTGGGCGCTGGAAGGGCTTTTAATAACCGCAAAGGGAACAGGTGATTACAGGGCTTTTACCATTCCTGATGGTGATGTCATTGCCCAGGTACTCCACTTTGCTAGTGGTTGGGCGCAGCAGGCCAGAGATCGTGTTGAGGCTGGTGGATTTTCCAGCCCCATTCGCGCCGATCAAAGCCACAATCTCACCCTCATTGAGGGTGAAGCTGATATCTCTCAGCGCATTAATTGAGCCGTAGTGGACACTGATGTTATCAACGTTTAGGATCATGAGGCCTTCTTCCTGCGATATTTTTGCGCCAGTGCCGCTCCGCCTGGTCCAAGATAAGCTTCGATGACGCTTTCATTGTGTTGGATCTCTTCCGGTTTTCCTTCAGCGATCTTGTTGCCAAAATCAAGAACGGAAATGTAATCTGAGATACCCATCACCACATGCATGTCGTGCTCAATAAGGATGATGGTGATATTAAATTTATCACGCAAACTGCGGATGAGGGCGGTCATTTCAAGAGTTTCCTGTGGATTCATACCCGCCGTGGGTTCATCCAACAGCAGCAAGGAAGGTTTACTCCCAAGGGCGCGAGCGATCTCCAACCTGCGTTGGGCGCCGTAAGGCAAGTCGCCAGCAATCGAGTCTGCAAATTCACTGAGGCCTACGAAATCAAGCCATTTAAAACCTTCTTCTAGAGATGTCTTTTCTTCATTTTTACTACGGTGGGTGCGAATAATTGATTCGACCCAGGTTTCTTTCAAACGAGGTTGCTGGCCGACCAGCACATTTTCAATTGCAGTCAGGTTAGAGAAAAGCCTGATGTTTTGATAAGTTCTGGAGAGTCCAAGAGAAGCCACCGTATCCGTGGAGCGTCCGTTTAGAACCAGACCCTGAAAAAGAACAGTGCCGTGGTCCGGAACATAAAAACCGGAGATGCAGTTGAAAAGCGTGGTCTTTCCGGCTCCGTTGGGGCCGATGATGGAATAGATGGAACCTTCGGCGATATCAAGATTAACATTGTTAACCGCGGTCAATCCGCCAAAGATCTTTGAGACGCCCTGCACCTGGATAATATTATTTGTCATGGGGCACCTCCTTCTTTTGAAGATCTGCGGCTGTCTCTTTGGGTTTGCTGTATTTAGGCCGGTGAGAGGGGATCAACCCTTCAGGACGTGAGAGCATCATAAAGACCAGCAAGGCTCCAAAAGCCAGCAAACGGAAATTGGCAAACTCGCGCAGAATTTCGGGCAGACCCTTGAGGGTAAACGCGCCCAAAATGGTGCCGGGGATGTTGCCCATGCCGCCTACGATGATCAGGCTGAGCACGTTGATGGAAGCCATTAAGGCGTGTTCATCCGGACCTGTGAACTGGTTGCGGCTGGCGTAGATGCCGCCGGCGAGACCCGCAAAAGCGGCGCCGATCGCCAGAGCCAGTAGCTTGTATTTGATGGTGTCAACGCCGCTGGCACGAGCGACGGTTTCATCCTCGCGGATGGCCAGCCAGGCGCGCCCGGTGCGGGATTGCTGTAAGCGATTGTAAACAAAACTTGCCAGAATAACACCTGCGATGATCAAATAGACGAAATCCACTTCCGAATTAAATGGTTTTCCAAACAACGAAGGGCCGTGAATATTCTGAATGCCACGAGGACCGCCTGTGAAATTGGTGAGTACATCGCTTTTAAGCAAGATGCGGATGATCTCGCCAAATCCAAGGGTAACAATGGCCAGGTAATCTCCACGCAGGCGCATGATGGGAAGGCCCAAAAGCAACCCTGAGAGGGCTGAAAGCACCACGCCCAACAAGAGGGCGGGCCAGAATCCCCACATCAGGTTGTGTGGTTCAGGTGCGTTGAGCAGTGCCATGGTATAAGCGCCGATGGCAAAAAAGGCGATATAACCCAACACCAGTTGACCTGATAAGCCTACAATGATATTCAAACCCAGACCTAAAATTACATACAATCCAACCGTACCAAACACATAGTTCCAATAAGACCCCCACTTCATTGGGATCAATATCACGGCTACAGCCAAAAGGCTAATGCCGACGATCTGCCAGATAAGGTGGTATTTTCCGTGAATGGAGTACTGGACTTTTTCACTGATGTTCTTAATGAATGCAAGATCTTTTTTCCAGTGTTCTTGTACCGCGTGGAGGTTTGACAGGATATTCAAACCAACACCCACGAGACTGCCCAGCAGGATGCAACCGATGGTCACTAAAATTCCCATGGAAGGGGTCAAACCGAACAATGTCGCTTTGATGAAATCAAAAGAAAGCACTGTCAAAAAGTCGCGGATGAAAATCTTGTTGACTAAAATGGCTGTCATCCCGATTTCAAGCAGTCCAACCAGGATTGCAGAAATCAAACTGGCTGTAAATCCAGCCACGAGTTTTTGACCCGCGGGTAAGGATTTCTTTTTGCTCAAGGCGGCTATTCCCACCCAAAGGCCCATCAAGATAGTATAGGCGATCAAGAATTTTGGGGCAGGGATCTCGCCTGGGTTTTTTATGCCTGAAACCTTGGCCAGCATGATGCCGATCATGGTGTTAAAGGCGATTAGGATGAAGAATACCTGTACGATCCCAAAGGTAATACCGGTGCGAATGCTTTGACGGATAAGTGTTTTCATACTTTCTCCTCCGAAAGCACCTCACCCAGCAAGCCCGAAGGCCTGAAAGTGAGTACAAAGATCAGGATCAAGAATGACAAAACATCTTTGAGCTGGAAGTCGATGCCAAGTGCTGCTGGCCCCATGGATTCCACAATACCAAGAACGAGACCACCAACCATGGCACCGGGGATATTGCCAATGCCGCCGAGGACTGCCGCTGTAAAGGCTTTGATACCGGGGATGAAACCAACAAAGTAATATACCAGACCGTTGTGAAGGCCCCACATGACACCTGCAGCGCCAGCCAGGGCACCACTGATGATAAAGGTGCGGCTAATGGTACTGTCTACATCCACACCCATAAGGGCGGCAGTTTTCTTGTCCAATGCAGTCGCACGCATGGCACGACCTAATTTGGATTTGCGTACCAGGATGTATAATCCGACCAACAATAGAATGGATAAAACAAACGTGAAAACACCGGTGTAAGGTAAGACGACATTGCTGCCATTGACCACGATCGTCCAGCCTGCACCACGGCGTAAGATTTCAGGATTGGTCACGTCGCGCAGTTGAGGACTGAATAACAACATTGCGGCGTTTTGTAGAAAGATTGAAGCACCAATGGCACTGATCAGTGGAACCAGGCGAGGCGCTTTTCTTAGAGGACGATATGCGATTTTTTCAAGAAAATAGCCAAGTGTGGCTGAAACCGTCATACCGATAAGGAATGCCAGGATGATTGCAAGAATGGGATAGGCATTTAAGAAATTGGTTGGAGGATTTCCTGCAACGGGTATGATCTTAAAAGCCCAAAACGAATATAAACCAGCATAGGCTCCAAACATCATAACTTCGCCGTGAGCGAAGTTGATCATAAACAAGATACCGTAAACCAAAGTGTAACCAATGGCGATGAGTGCGTAAACACCACCGATAATTAAACCTGAAATCAACAAACGAGTCCAGGTATCGGGGCCATATTCATGCTGCACCACAAGCACCTGGTAAAGGCGAAACACGATATACAACGAAACCACCACTCCCAAGATCGGGCGCAGTAGCTTCATGAATTTGCTGTTTTGAATAGATTGTATCTTTTTTACAGCGTTATTCGTATTGGTCTGGAGATTGTTTTTCCCCTTAGGGGTAAGGGGAAGCGAGGAGGGGTCATTCATAGGCGGTCTGCCTTTCGATGTTCTGTAGAATAGGCTGGGGAGGTAAAACCTCCCCAGCCTGATGTTGCAGGTTTAGCAATTTATTGAGCGTTGGTCCATTTACCGTCTTTGACCACAACGAATTGGGGTTTATCGACGTTGCACTCGCCATTGGATTGGCAAGAGAATGTACCGGAAAGTCCGACGTAATTGGTGAGACCACGAACGGCAGCAACCAGGGCGGCACGTGGAACATAGAGTTTGCCATCAGCAACAACAGCAACCTGTTTCACAGCGGCGGCCAAAGCGGCAGCAGCATCATATCCAGCCCAGGTGTAGGGGGATAAGGAACCGGCTTCTTTACCGAATTTCTCAAGATAAGCGGCATTGAATTTGGTTTTGGCTTCGCTATCAGGGCTGGCGGGGGCGATGGAGGCATAAGCACCTTCGCCATTGGCGCCGGTACGGGTCAAGAAATCTTCACCGTAGGTACCATCGCAACCGAAGAAGATGGCTTTGTCGAGACCAGTGGTTTTCATCTGGTTGACGAGGACGGCGCCTTCAGCGGTGTAACCACCGAAATAAACGGCATCGGGGGTTTTGGAAGCAACCGTGGAGAGAACTGCGGTGTAATCGGTTTCGCCGGGGGTGATGGCTTGTTCGATCACAACTTCGCCGCCGTCTTTTACGAACTGGGCAGCAACGATGTCGGCTAAACCTTTACCATAGTCAGAACCGTCGTGCAGGACAGCCAATTTCTTAACTTTGAGGGTGTTGAAAATGTAATCAGCAGCATTGTTGCCTTGGTTAAGGTCAGTGAAGGCGATGCGGTTGAAGACAGTTGACCCGGTGGTGGTCAAAGCAGGATTGGTGGCGGAGGGGGAGAGCATGGGGATGCCAACTTTTTCGTAGATAGGCATGGCAGCAGCGGTTGCACCAGAGAAAATGTGACCGGCAACAGCCACAATCGCGGGATCAGCCACGAACTTGTTGGCAACTGCAGCGCCGCCTTCAGCGGTACCACCATCATCTTGGGCGTCCAGAGCGAATGTCCAACCATCGATATTTCCGGCGTCGGTCATGGCGATGGTTGCACCTTGTGAGATGTCGATGCCATAGCTGGCGTTACCACCGGTCATGGGGGCGCCCATGCCGATCTTGATGACATCACCAGCTGCGAAGACTGCGCATCCTAATGCATCGGCGCAAGCTTCAGGGGCGCCAGAAGCCGCGGGGGCTTCGGTGGCTGCGGCTTCAGTGGCGGCAGGAGCTTCAGTAGCGGCGGGGGCTTCAGTAGCGGCAGCCTGACCGCAAGCGGCGAGCAGCAGTGCCAAAACCATAAAAACTGCTAAAAACTTCATTGCTTTCATGTGTACTTCTCCTTAGTAAATTTTTGGTGGGCGGTAAAAAGCAGATTAATTAAAAGGGTTGTATTGATGATTGCTGCACCTCCTTGATTCTTTCACCTTTCTTCCTATTAGAAGAAAAAAACCACCTGATGTTGGTCAGGTGGCTTCGGGTAAACTGTTGAAAATTTCTAACCCCGTTCTTTTGCCATCCTAACCGTAAAAAAGCTTGTAATATACCAAATGGTTGCAAGCATGAGAACGACAAAGAAAAAGTAGGCAAGATGAAGTGTTGACATAATGTATTAGTATTCAAACATGTTACAACTTTGAGAATCAAAAGTCAATCACCTAATATTAATTTAAGCTAATTTTGATTTATTCTTTATATATGCAGGCTATAATCATTTTGATTTCATAATTCTGGAAAATTACTCCCCTGGGGAGAAAAATCACTTTTGTTAGAGGAAAATATGGCGATAGAAATTAATGCAAACTGCAAGTGGGTGGGTAAAATCGATTGGGAATTGCGCAAATTCCATGGTGAAGAATACTCAACGCATAAAGGTTCCAGTTACAACGCCTATTTAGTCCACGATCAAAAAGTTGCCTTGATTGATACTGTCTGGATGCCTTTTAATAAAGAATTCGTTGAAGCTCTCAAAAACGAAATTCCGCTAGAACAAATCGATTACATTGTTATCAACCACGGTGAGGTGGATCACAGTGGTGCCATGCCAGAACTGATGCGACACATTCCCAATACCCCAATCTACTGTACTGCTAACGGAGAGAAATCATTGCGCGGACAGTATCACAAGGATTGGAATTTCCATGTGGTTAAAACCGGCGAGCGCTTGAGCTTGGGTTCCAAGGAACTGGTTTTCATTGAAGCGCCCATGTTGCACTGGCCTGATACAATGATGACCTACCTTACCGGGGATAATATACTGTTCAGCAATGACGCTTTTGGCCAGCATCTGGCATCAGAGTGTCTATATAATGATCTGGTTGACCAGGCTGAGCTTTATCAGGAAGCAATGAAGTATTATGCCAACATCCTCACGCCTTACAGCCCGGCAGTGACAAAAAAGATCAACGAACTCAAAGCTTTGAATTTACCCATTGATATGATCTGCCCGAGCCACGGCTTGATCTGGCGCAAAGACCCGATGCAAATTGTGGAGCAATATGCGAAGTGGGCTGAGAATTATTCCGAAGACCAGATCACGGTGGCTTACGATACCATGTGGGATGGAACTCGTCAGATGGCTGAAGTGATCGTAAAAGGCATTGTTAATGCTGCCCCAGGGATGACGGTCAAACTTTACAACCTGGCTCGCATGGATAAAACGGATCTGATGACCGAGATCTTCAAATCCAGGGCGGTGTTGGTCGGATCATCCACGGTCAATAACGGCATGCTGCGCGATGTGGCTGCTGTGCTTGAAGAGATGCGCGGCATGAAATTCAAGAACAAAAAAGCCGCTGCCTTTGGCTGCTATGGCTGGAGCGGTGAAGCAGTCAGGCTCATTTCATCCCGTTTGACCGAGGCTGGGTTTGAGGTGGTCAACGAGGGGCTGCGCGAGAAGTGGGCTCCTGATGGCGAAACGGTTTATCGCTGTTTTGAATTTGGCCAACAATTTGCCGGAAATTTGAATTAAAACCCAAACCAGGATTTTTCAAAATTCCAGGTTTATTGGGTGCAATAAAAAAGCCTCCGAGAGTATTCACTAACTCTCGGAGGCTAATATTATCAATTACTTGCTGAGGATTTTGCGCACGGCATCGATCTGATTGTTGCTGCCGAGGTATTCATTCTTCTGGACGATGAACTTGGCATATTCCGACATGAATATCTTACCAACGGGGCGCAGGTCGAAATTCTCGGGATGTTCGAGGAAATATTCGCGATGCACGCGGGTCCAAACCAGACGGCCGTCGGTATCGATGTTGATCTTGGTGACGCCTAATTCGGCAGCTCGTTTGAACTGGGTGGGATCCACGCCCTTGGCTCCGGCAAGTTTGCCGCCGGCGGCGTTGATGCGGGCTACTTCATCCTGGGGCACAGAGCTTGAACCGTGCATGACGAGCGGAAAATTGGGTAGAACCTTTTGGATCTGTTCGAGGACGTCGAAGTGCAGACCTTGAGATCCGCTGAACTTGAAGGCGCCGTGGCTGGTGCCAATGGCGCAGGCCAGAGAATCGCAGCCGGTCAATTTAACGAATTCGGCAGCCTGTTTTGGATCGGTGAGTTTGGCGTTGGCTTCATCCACCTGGACGTGCTCTTCAACACCACCAAGCTGGCCGAGTTCGGCTTCAACAACGATGCCCTTTTTGTGGGCGGCATCGACCACGCGTTTGGTGATCTCGACGTTCTTTTCGAAAGGTTCGGCAGAGGCATCGATCATGACGGAAGAATAGAATCCGCTGTTGATGCAGTCATAGCAGGTTTCTTCATCGCCGTGATCAAGATGGACGGCAAAAATTGCATCGGGGAAGACCTGGTCGGCAGAGCGGATGAGGCCTTCGAGCATTAATTTGTGCGTGTAGCTGCGGGCGCCCTTGCTGATCTGGATAATAAAGGGAGCCTGGCTGTCAACACATCCGCGGAAAAGACCCATGGTCTGTTCCAGGTTATTGATGTTGTAGGCACCAATGGCGTACTTGCCGTAAGCGGCTTTGAACAATTCTTTCGTGGTAACG
>DAIEPS010000081.1 GCA_027348305.1 Anaerolineaceae bacterium
CTGCCGCTTCGCGGCTCCGACGGCAAGCCGATCCGCGTCGATCCGCACGCCAAACCGGTGCAGACACAGGCCGCGCCGGCGCAGGCGCCGGCCGAAACCGATCCGGCCAAGCGGCAGGTGCGCACGGTCGGGCCGACCTTCCTGCCGGCCAAAAAGCAGTCAATGCCGCCGCCAGATCCGAGATCCAGCACGGTTTGCCCGGGTTTGAGCGAGGCCAGGGTGACCGGGTCGCCGCAGCCCAGCGAGATATTGGTCACGTCTTCAGGCAGCGAGTTGAAATCCTCGGCGTTATAGAGCGCCTTGCTGGAGGGGTCCACTGCCGATGTGGAGGTGCCGCATCCACAGGCGCTGGTCTTTTGGCTGCCGCCGCCGCAGCAGCCGCTGACATTTTTTGCCGCACCGGCATAATGTTCTCTGACCGCCTTGCGCACTTTTATTTCATCGTTATTGATCGTTTGACTTGCCATTTTTCCTCTTCTTTCAATATTGACATATTTACATACTTCGATATGTGTTTGCAAAAAAATTTAGCTGGTTGCTTTCTTGATGTCCACGTCTGGCGCGAACACTTCCGCGATCTGGCAGCAGGATGAAGCCAGGTGCTCCTGGTTCAGGCAGTAATAGATCTCCTTGCCGCGCCGTTCCACTTTCACCAGGCCTGCCTCACGCAAGATCTTGAGGTGGTGAGAGACGGTGGGTTGGGTGACGCCGGTCTGTTCAACGATATCGTTGACGCTTAACAACTTGCAGCAACAAATGCGCATTATTTGTTGGCGGGTTTCATCCGCGAGTGCTTTGGCAAAGCTTACGGTACTCATGATGGAATTATTATATATAGATGAATGTCTATTTGTCAAGTTGTTTTATGTAAGCGTTATATTAATCTTGCAGGGGCAGATCCAGAAAACGCTCAAGATCTTGAAACAACTTTCGCACTTCTGCAGCCATCACTTCATGCCTCACGGAGCGTCCGTCTTCAAAGGTTTCGATCAGCCCGGCTTCGCGAAGCTGCCTGGCATGAATGCTGACGGTAGGGCGCGATACGTTCAAGAAACTGGCGATCTCGGTGTTATCTCGCCTGGAGTTTCGGGCGATACGCATGATCATGAGCCGGTTTGGGTCGGCCAGCGCTTTTAACCTATCAGCGAGGTTGGTTACAAAACCGGCAAATTGTTGAAAAGACACGGCATTATCTGCAAAGGTGATCGCCAACCCTTCGGGCGTCACAAACCAGGCATCCGGCAGTTGGAACGGCTCAACGAGGAATATAACATTCAAGATTTCCTTTTCCATTGCCTCCACAAAAACGGGAGAAAATCGAAGCGGATTAACCTGGGGCAGCCAATCCACGGGCAAAAGGCCGGCATCGGTACCCAAACAAATACGCGCTCTTTCTTCTTCCTCATTCAAGATCGATACGTGTACACCCCGCCAGGGTTGATAAATTTCTTGGTAAAACCTATCCAGCCAATGCCAGAACGCGTCATGCCGCTCGCCATCGGCCAACAACCCGGCGAGAATTTCCATTTCAGACTCTTTAAATAGGTTTTGGATGTCGCCTGTTTGCCCGGTAAATCCAATCCGCTCGCCCGAAAGCAGCGTCAACTGAGAATGAACACTTTTCATTTGCTCCACCAGCGAAGCAGAGGGCTCAACCTGAACGTTCATCCCGTAATCCGCAGCCCTGGCAACCGTGAGTCGGATAAAATCCTGACGGCTCATGTTGCGGATGGGCATGGTTGCCGAAGAAAAATCCTGTTCAAATTCTGTACCAGCGGCAAACCCGGCAGAAAAGAGAAAACCATAATACTGCTTCGCTGGACCCAAAAAAGATATTAATTGCTGTGTCATCTCTTTTGGCATTGAGTCGAGCAGTTGGTTTATAGAGACTGATAGGCTGGCGTGGGGCAGGTAATCATTCGCCAGTGAAAAAAAGGTATCCAATTCAAAGAGGATGGAGCGTTGTATCTGCCAGGAATTTGATGCCATGATCATTCCTCCGAATTCTTAAGTGGATAATTCTTGTCGCCCCTGGCCCGCCCCAAAAAGATCAACCCAAAAATCGATACGGCAAGGATTAAAACGGCTGTCAACCCAAAATAGATATCCACCGGGATCAAACCCGGTACCAGTGCAGAAGTCAGCACCGTCCCCGCCAATTGGGCCGCAATGATGGTGCTTTGATACAAACCACTGATCCGCCCCAGCATGGCGGCAGGCGAAAGAGTCTGAATCAAGGTGTTGTCTTGAACCAGCTTTCTTCCCATTCCGAAACCAGCCACTACGCAGATGGGTATGGTGATAAAACGCAGCATTGTGAGGTCGTGAATATGATAACCTGCCGCCATACTGGCCGGCAAAATGGCCATGATGGCAAACCCACCGATGACATCGCGCCAGGGATGGGATGCTTTCTTCGTCAACATGAGTGTGGCGGCTCCGACCAGCGTGCCAAACCCAATCATGCCAACGATCAATCCAAAGTAACTTTCTCCGCTTTGCAGCACGTCCCTGGTGAAGATGGAAGCCAGGATATCAATGCTGACAATACCCAGGATGGCCATGAAGGCCATGCCAAACAATAACTTAAGCTGGTTATCCATGTGGAAGAGCTCTGAAAACTGGTCGGTCCATTTTTGTTTCTCTTCCGTTTTTTTCGACTGCCCGTCATGTTGAGGAGGGATCAGTTTGGGCAAGAGCAGCAATATCCCTGCGGAAAGGAAATAGGAAATCACATCCAGGATCACTGCCTGGTGCGCGTTCATTATGGTCAATACTGCGCCGGCCAGTACCGGGCCGAAGATCTTAACAACAGATGAGATCTGCTGAAGAAAAGCGTTTGCCTGGGTTAATTGTTCGCGGTCCACGACCTGCGGCACAGAAGACTGCCGCGCGGGGGTCATGATGGCGCCGCTCACAGCTTGAAGCGCCAATAATACATAGAGAAGCGTGAGCGATTCAGTGAAGATGATGCCGCTCACTGCCAGGCCGGATGCAACCTCACTGATGATCATCAATTTTTTACGGTCAAAACGGTCGCACAACCAGCCGGCAACCGGGCTGAAAACTAGGGCAGGCAGCAACCCCACCAGGTAGATCAATCCACTCTCGGTGACGTTTCCGGCGCCTTTGAAGATTACCAGGCTGAAGACGGCCATCATGGTAATCCATGAACCAACATTGCTCACAGATTCCGAGACTGCCATTATTACCAAAGAACGGTTCTTGATGATGCTTTTCATAAATATCATTAATCACATTTCTATCGTAGTTGTTTGTCTACGATATGGTACACAAAAAAGACCCACTTGTCAAGAAGAAAACCGAAACACCTTCCCCTCTGGATTGGATTGATTGTGTCATTGCCCTAATGTTTACGCTATAATCAAAATCCAACTCCAATTATCTGAGGTAAACCCATGCGCAATGAAGAAGGTCTGGCTTTTCATTTACACATCAAAGAAGGTGATGTCGGCCGCTATGTACTGCTGCCTGGCGACCCTGCCCGCTGCGAAAAGATCGCCCAATACTTCGACAACCCTCATTTCGTGGCGCAAAACCGCGAGTACGTCATCTGGACGGGCACCTTACTAGGCGAAAAAGTCTCCGTGGTTTCAACGGGGATCGGCTGCCCTTCGGCGGCCATTGCCGTGGAAGAGCTTGTGGATGTCGGTGCCGACACCTTCGTGCGCGTGGGATCCTCCGGTTCGATGCAAGCCAACGTGCACATGGGCGATATTGTTGTTGTGACTGCCTCCATCCGCGACGAAGGCACAACCACGCATTACCTGCCGCTTGAATTCCCTGCCGTGGCCAATGTGGATGTGGTCAACGCCATGCAAGCCAGCGCCAGGGATTTGGGCTTGCCTCATCACTGCGGTGTCTCCCAATCCAAAGATTCCTTTTACGGTGAAGTAGAACGCACCCGCATGCCCATGGCCGCCCACCTCGAAGAACGCTGGAACGCCTGGGTAGCCGGCGGCGCCCTGTGCTCCGAAATGGAATCGTCGGCCATTTTTGTGCTGGCTTCGATCTATCGCAAGCGGGCAGGCGGTGTCATGCTGGTGATCAACGAATCCGAATTGGGCGAAGAAACTGGCGAAGACAAGCACATGCAGGAATTCGACGCCGAAAGTGTGATCAAAGTGGCTGTTGAAGGGATCAAGAATCTGATTCGAATGGACCATAAAAAATGATTCCTCAAGATACTCCCGTGACAGTCGATCAAATTGTGCTGGATGATATCATCCTGAAGCAATTTGAAATTCCGCTTAAAACCAGCGCAATGGATTATCTGCCAGGGTTAATGGCTAATTTAGGATCGACTGATTCTGACCTGCGGGAGTGCAGCCTGGACGTATTGTGGACCTGGATCTCGCGGCCCTTCTTCAGTGAGAGTGAATTGCTTGATATTGCACAGCAAATGGCTGCCAACATGACTACCGGTCTGGGAGAAAAGGTTTCTGACAGCGTCTTCTTACGGGCTTTTTCAACCTTGATCCTGGCCGCCACGCTTGAAGTGGATATCGACCGGTACGAAAGAAACCTGCCACGCTTGTTCACCGAAGACCAGATCCATTCGTGGCTTGAGATCACACTTAAGCTGCTTAGAGAAGAAAAAGACTTGCGGGGTTATGTGGAGGGCAAAGGTTGGGCTCACTGCATGGCACACACAGGTGATCTGCTGGGTGATTTTGCCGCCCATCCTTGCCTGGGAAAGCAAGAGCTTGAAGAAATATTGAACACGCTTCAGGTGCGCATCACAACACCGGTTGAACAGGTCTTTGTGCACAACGAAGAAGAACGCCTGTCTGGCGTTGTCATGAATATACTGCAACGCGACCTGGTTACAGAGGAATTTTTTACAGCCTGGATGGATGGGTTCGTTTCGCCATCAGGGCATATGGATTGGAAGGAAGCCTTCACCCATCCACATTGGAATTGCGCGAGAGTGAACACCAAAGTGTTCTTACGCAGCATCTATTTCTTCCTCCTGGTCGGATATAAAGACACGCCTGAACACCGCAAAGTGGAAATGGTCGAAAGGCTGAAACCGATCCTGATGAAATGCTTAAAACAAATTTATCCAAATTCGAGATACGCTGACTGGAACTAAATCCGGCTTCAAGCCTGCCATGTTAGAATCAAGCCATTAATCCACGATAGAATCGCAGAAAACAACATGCTTCAATCCATACGCACCAAATACTCCAATTTATCGCGTGAATTAGCTTTGTTTGCCATCGCATCATTTGCGGTTGGTATGGCCAGCAGCCTGGTGGATTCCACTTTAAATAACTTTCTTAACGACAGCTTTTCATTATCCCCATTTCAACGATCCTTTTTGGAACTTCCAAGAGAAATACCCGGACTGATCGTAGTATTTGTATCTGCCTTATTTTGGTTTCTAGGTAGTCGAAAATTAGGGGCGCTCTCGTTATTCCTCGGCAGCGTTGGCATTTTCCTGATCGGTTTCGCATCAAAAACATATACCGTGATGGTGATGTTCCTTTTTCTTTTCAGTATGGGTCAGCACTTGTTTATGCCTGTAGCTTCCACCGTTGGCATGGAATTAGCCAGAGACGGCAAAACCGGCCATCGTCTGGGTCAAATGAATGCCATTCGAAATCTGGCGGCAATTATTGGCAGTTCTTTGGTATTTGTTGGATTCAAATATTTTCATTTCAATTATAAACATACGTTCATTATTGCTGCATCCTGTTTCATTATCGGCATGGTCCTGATGGCTTTAATGAAACCATCCAAAGTAGAAAAAGTCGATCGTAAATCCTTTTTAAAATTACGCAAAGAATACACTCTTTTCTACATCCTGGCTGTGCTCTATGGTTCAAGAAAACAAATCTTCATTACTTTTGCTCCATGGGTCATTGTCACAATATTTGGAAAACCCACCCAGACACTCGCCACTTTGATCGTTATCGGCGGTATTATTGGCATTCTGTTTCAACCTATTTTAGGAAAAGCCATCGATAACTTAGGTGAAAAGGCTGTTTTGGCTTCTGAGGCTGTTTTACTCATTATGGTCTGCCTTGGGTACGCTTTTGGTAAAACTTTTTTTTCAGAAAACACTGCTTTCTTGATTGCGTGTGCATGCTACCTGCTTGACCAGGTGTTGATGTCAGTCAGTATGGCACGTTCCACCTATATGAAGAAAATCGCTTTACAAGAAGCAGATATCCAACCCGCTCTCTCGGCTTCGATCACCATTGATCATGCTTTTTCCATCAGTATCGCACTTTTAGGCGGCGTAATTTGGAACCATTTTGGCTTTCAATACGTATTCTTATTGGGTGTGTTAATTGCGGTTATCAATTTCTTTGCCACCATGCGTATAAAGATCCCATCGCAAAATAATGTTACCATTCTGGCAGAAGAATCCGTTATTACCGCCGACTAATCGAAACGCATCGGAGCCTCTCAATAATGATCGAAAAACCAGCTGTACAACCTGAGAAAAAAGAGTCTCGCAAGAAAACGCTGACCACACTTTTCACGTCCCTGGCTTTCATGGCGGTGATCGGCGTGATCGTTGCTTTTGACTTTGAAAAGATCAAAACCTTCATCAGCCAGGCTGGAGTATGGGGATTGGTCATCAGCGTGTTTGTATATGCCGCGCTTGGCATGACCTTTATCCCCTCTGAACCATTGACTCTTCTGATCGGCGCCATGTTCGGTCCGTGGACGGCAATGATCGTCTCGTGGATTGGCAACACCATGGCCGCGATCGTCGAATATTACATTGGAAAGCGCATTGGCAGCGCCGCCAATTTTCTCGAGAAGAAAGAAAAGCTTCCATTTGGTCTCGGAAAATTACCCATTGACTCGCCCTTGTTCCTGATTGGCGGCAGGGCCATCCCCCTCTACGGCGCCAAAGCCATCAGCGTGGTCGCCGGGGTGTACCATGTACCTCTATATCGTTACATCTGGACCACCGCGGTAACGATTTTCTTCGGTTCGCTGATGTTCTCGTTCGGCGGTTTTGGTCTCGGTCAACTTTTTAAATAAGTGTATCGGGTTTTCCCTTCTATAATTTTGACTAATAATTAAAATAGATTAAAATGATAGTAATTATTTTAATTACTATCATTTTATTGGGAGGGAATCATGCGGATCAATTTCGCGATGTGGAAGAAGGCCTTTACCTCGCTGGTAAAGATGGACTCCAAAGAAGAATGGAATTCTTTGGACGTGGTCTCCAAATGGTTGATCGCCACCCGTTCAGGGGTGACCATGGTGACCCTGTATACCTGCGCTATTGGCGGCATCCTCGCCTGGAGGGATGGGTATCTTCACCCGTTAGTCTGGTTGATCATTACGCTCGGGCTCTTCCTGGCCCACGGCACCAACAATTTGCTCAATGACTACACCGATTTTTCGCGCGGCATCGACAGTCTCGACTACTTCCGTATTCAATACGGTGTTCATCCCCTGTATCAGGGTTTTTGGCAGAAAAAGACGCAACTTACCTGGTTCGCGGTCAGCGGAACATTGGCCTTTCTCTCGGGCATCTTTGCCCTGATCTACACCCACTTTTCACTGGAAGTCATCATCCTCTTTGCTTTTGGGGTACTGGTGCTGCTTTTTTACACCTGGCCGCTCAAACACATTGCCCTGGGTGAGTTATGCATCTTCTTGATCTGGGGGCCCATTATGGCTTCAGGCGTTTACCTGGTTCTGGCGGGCGGCATGGTCGATTCCGTATGGAAAGCCGCTTTGGCCGCCGTGCCATTTGGCTTGAGCGTGGTGAGCATCAAT
>DAIEPS010000082.1 GCA_027348305.1 Anaerolineaceae bacterium
CCCCGGCATCCTGTCGATGGCCAACGCCGGTCCCAACACGGGCGGCTCGCAGTTCTTCATCACGCTCGCGGCGACCGCCTGGCTGAATGGCAAGCATGCCGTCTTCGGCAAGGTCATCGAAGGCATGGATGTGCTTCAATCGCTGCGGCCGCGCGACCCTTATTATGACCAGGTACTGCTATCACCGGATATCCTCAAATCAGTCACCATTCAGGAACAATGATCTTGTCTGATCAGCCCATCAAAACGCACCTGCCATCCGTAGCTCAATTGATCATCAGCATTTTTGGACTGGTGACTTCGCTATTTTCAGCGCTGGCTTTGCTGCTGCTTATGAAACTAGGCAGTTCATTTCAATCAATCGGCGGGCAGACAGACCAATCCGTTTACGTACTAGCCTGGCTCGGAATCCTCCTTTCGCTGGCGTCCATTCCCTCCCTCGTTTTATCCATCCGCCGGTTGGCGAGACTGCCAAACCCACCAAACCAACCCCGCTCGAGACTACTGTCCGCAAGCATCGCTTTTTTGGCGATCCTCCCGCTGGGTTATCTGGTCTATTCTTCACCTGACCTTTTTTCAAATTCCTTCCTCAAAGTTCTGATCTCTTTCATCACGGTGGCCGTTCCGCTGTGGTGGTTTATTGAGTTGGGCCAGAACAAATTACAAAGAAGCAGTTCTCAGCGCTTCTGGGGATTGATCAACTTCCAGATCTTTGCCGGCATGCCGATCGTGTTTTTTGTGGAAGTTGTCCTCTTTGTGCTGGCATTGATCCTTGGTGGAGTCTGGCTGGCGAACAAGAATAGTTTTGCCCCGCTGTTAATGACCCTTCAAACTCAAATAATGGTCGACCCCAATAATTTGAGTTCCGTTCTCAATCAGGTCACACCCCTTCTTCAAAAACCCGGTGTGCTAGCCGCCATCTTTTTCTCACTTTCGATTGTGACACCCCTGGTCGAAGAATTCTTTAAACCGCTTGCTCTTTGGTTCTTTATCAAACGTGATTGGTCAGAATCTGAAGGTTTCAGTGCCGGCCTGGTTTGCGGAGCTGCCTTTGCCCTGGTGGAAAGTATCAGTAGTGTAGTCTCCATGCCGCAAGAAAACTGGACGGTTCTGCTCATCGCCAGAATGGGCACCGGTCTTTTACACACGCTGACGGCCGGTCTGACCGGTTGGGGACTGGTATCCTCGTGGAAAAAGGGCAACTACAAACGCCTGGCCGTCACCTACCTGGTCAGCATGTCTCTGCACGGCATTTGGAATTTCTTTGCCCTCCTATCTGGCTTGGGCACCAATCTCGATCTCTTTGCCAATTCAACCCTGGCCGCATTTTCAAGTTATTCCCCCTGGGTTTTAGGCGCCCTCTTTGCCGCGATGTTGGCTTTGTTATTCTTAATGAATCAAAGAATTCGTTCAACAATATCCCTTCCCCCACCAATTCCTCCCTTGCCCATCGAAAGCATGGGGTAAAATAGTACGACTAAACTCATTCAAGTAAAGGGCTTTTCATGAACCTCATAAAACTACTCATTGACTTCATTTTGCACATTGATGTGCATTTAGCTGAAATTATTAACGCCACCGGGTTGTGGACTTATGGCATCCTGTTTTTTGTGATCTTTATCGAAACAGGACTTGTGGTAACTCCCTTCCTCCCCGGGGACTCATTGCTCTTCGCCGCAGGCGCCCTGGCCAAAACCACCGGCGCTCTGGATATCAAATGGCTGTACCTGTTGATGGTGGCGGCTGCAGTGCTTGGCGATACCGCCAACTATTGGATTGGCCGTTTTTTGGGACCCAAAGTCTTCACCACCAAGAGTCGTCTGTTTAAGAAAGAATACCTTGACCGAACCCATGCATTCTATGAAAAACACGGCGGCAAAACGATCTTCCTGGCGCGTTTCATTCCCATCATCCGCACATTTGCCCCATTTGTAGCTGGTATCGGTAAAATGACTTATGGTCATTTCATATCATACAACATTGTCGGCGGCATCGTCTGGCCGGCGATCACTCTTTTCAGCGGTTACTTTTTTGCCGAGATCCCCTTTGTGAAAAACAATTTCTCACTGGTTGCGGTTGCCATCATTCTCATTTCTGTGATTCCCATTGGCATCGAATGGCTCAAGAGCCGCAAGGAGAAATCCAGTGCTAAAGTGGAAGTGAAAGTGGAAGAACCTGGCAAATAATGACTATTGACCTTTACGCAAAAATAAGGACAATAGAAATATGAAACCAAATGAATTAAGAAGAATCCTGGTCTGGTTATTAAAAAGATTGACAGTCACCGAATTTCTCGGAGCTGAGAATATTCCGTTAACCGGCGGTGTTTTGATCGCCACTAATCACATGAGCCGCATGGATATCCCGGTCTTGTTCTTAACGCCCAATCGGCCCGATATGACCGCTCTGGTCACCACCAAATATCTCAAATATCCGCTCCTGCGCTGGTTCATCGTCACCGCGCAGGGCATCTGGCTTGACCGCGACACCGCAGATTTCAGCGCCTTCCGAAACGCCATGAATGCGCTCAACCAGGGCATGGCCATTGGCATAGCCCCAGAAGGCACTCGCAGTAAAACTGCCCAACTTTTGGAAGGCAAACCAGGCACAGCCTTGCTGGCATTGCGAGCTGGTGTGCCCATTTTGCCCGTGGCAATTTCTGGCACAGAAGATGCAGTTGAGAAGATGAAACATTTTAAGAAACCGCATATCACGGCCCAATTTGGTAAATTGATCCCTGCTCCAACGCTTGACCGCAACAACCGCGAGGGGCAGCTTCAGCAGCTTACTGATGAGGTCATGTGCCAGATCGCTGCCATGCTCCCGGAGCATTATCACGGTTTCTACAAGGACCATCCCCGTCTGAAAGAGATATTGGCTGAAAATTCCAAATAGTTTATTGGTTGTTCCTTTTTTGTTGAATATGGGGTCATGATGAATCAATCCGGTTTCTGGTGGATCCTGATCGCCGGCGCGGTCTATGGTGCCATACATTCACTGACAGCCTCGGTACGACTCAAGCAATTGGCCGCTAAACATTTCGGCGACCCCGGGCGCCGGTATTACCGCCTGGCCTACGTGATCATTTCGCTTATTACTACACCGCTCTACATGTCTCTGATCCTGCTGCTGCCGGATGCGCGACTTTATCGCATTCCAACCCCGTGGATCTACCTGACCCTGGTTATTCAGCTCATGGCTTTGGTCGGAATGGCACTGAGCTTCCGCGGAACTGGAGCCATCTCTTTCCTCGGCCTGGAAAGCCTGCTCATAAAAACCTCCGAGCCTGCCAGGAACTCGCTGATGACCGGCGGCTTTTATAAGTATTCACGGCATCCCATCTATTTCTTTTCACTGGTCTTTTTATGGCTGCTCCCGTGGATGAGTTGGAACCTGCTGGCTTTTGCCATCGGTGTGACCCTTTACACGCTGATCGGCTCACGCTTTGAAGAACACAAACTTGTCGGGGAATTCGGACAAACCTACATCGATTACCGCAAAGTGACACCCTGGATCATCCCGATCAAATTCAAGTAACCAGTCAGGCCGCCTATGCCGCTTCTATGGGTCTCACTCGCTTTTCTTTTCGGTCTTTTGACCGGGGAAGGACTGCGTCTGAGTTTGCCCATCTGGCTGGCACTCTTCACTACCTTTTTGCTCCTATCCCTGTTTGACCGCAAAATTCAAAACCGCTTTCGCCCGTGGGAACGATTGCGCAAGGTGCTGCCGCTTTCGCTTGGCGTGCTGCTGCTCTTTTTCGCATTAGGCGGGCTACGCGCCTGGACGGACAGCCACTCCGTGATAAGAACGGACGACCTGGCCTGGTTCAACGACAAAGGCGAATATGTGGTCACGGGCTGGGTATCTGCTGCACCTGACCGCAGAACAGATCAAACCATTTACCAAATCTCGACCATCGAGATCACAGATCCCGCAAGCAATGATTGGGCGCACGCCTCACGCAAGATCCATGGATTGGCGCAGGTGCGTATGGCTGCCAGCTCTCAATGGCAGTATGGCGACCTGCTTCAATTCACGGCCAGACTTGCCACCCCCTCAGAAAACAGTGATTTCTCATACCGTGATTATCTGGCGAAATACAACATCCATACCGTGATCTACCATCCACAAGGGGTGACCCAGATGGGCAGCAATTATGGCGATGCCCTGCGCAAAGGAATGATCGGTTTTCGTGAACGGGCACGCCAGAGCATCTTTGAGGTTTTTCCCCAGCCTGAAGCCGGCCTGCTCAGCGGCATCCTGCTCGGCATGGATAACGATCTGCCGCCCAGCCTGGCGCAGGCTTACCGCGACACCGGCGTGGCCCACATCATCGCCATATCCGGTTTCAACCTGGCGATCCTGGCGGGCCTGTTCCTGTTGATCTTCACCCGCCTGGTCGGACCCTATTGGGCGGCACTGGTTTCGGCCATTTTGCTGGGGTTTTATGCGGTCATGGTGGATGTGCCTGAGTCGGTGATGCGTGCATTGATCATGGCCGTGCTGGCCATGGGCGGGCATTTGGTTGGCAGACGCCAGGCAGGATTGAACGCGCTTTTCTTTACCGCGGCGGTCATGTGCCTGTTGAAACCGCTTCAGCTCAGAGATATCAGTTTTCAGCTTTCCTTCGCCGCCACCTTTGGTCTGGTGGCTTTTGCCCAACCCATGCAGGATTGGCTTAATGGATTGCTCGAGAAAAAGGTTTCAGAGAAAGCCGCCTCAAAATGGACAAAACCGCTGAGTGAATACTTTCTTTTCACCCTGGCGGCTCAATTCGCCACCCTGCCGTTTATCGCCGCGCATTTTGGACGCATCTCGCTCAGCGCACTGCTGGCCAACCCGCTGGTGCTGCCCTTTCAGCCCGCGGTGATGATCAGCGGTGCACTCACCACATTGGCAGGCATGCTCCATCCGTTGGCGGGTAAAGTGTTGATGTTTTTTGCGTGGCCGTTTTTGAAATATACCAACGTCATGGTGGCCCTGCTGGCCAAGATCAAGGGAGGCGTTTTGACCATTCACCCGGCTTTTACGATCTGGATCTTCATAATTTTTGGATTACTCGTGCTGCTCTTTTTCCTGCGCAAAAGACTGGCCAGGTTCTTCCAATCAAGCCGCTTCATCTGGGTCGTGTTCGTATTGGGCGCCGCAAGCGTTTCGATCTGGTCCATAGCCGCCAGCCAGCCCGACGACATGCTTCATCTGAACCTCGTGCGCTGCGGAGATGAATCCACCTTCATGCTGAGATCGCCTGGCGGAGAAACGTTCGCATTCGATCCACTCGGCAATATGGATGAGTTTTCCTCCAGCCTGGAGCAGAAGCTTTCGCCGTGGTCATTCCACCTGGATTCGGTCTTGCTCACCAACCGCAAGAGCGCCGCTCCGCTGGCGGATCTCACCGATCAGATCAGCATCCGTCAAATGCTGCTGGCGCCTGCCAGCTACCGGGCTGAAAGCGACGCTAAACCGCTGACCCTCCCTGACGGCATTGAGATCGACAAACTGCTGCCCGGAGAGACGATTGAAATTGAACCTGGCCTCAGGCTGACCCTCGCGGCGGAGGACCTGAACGGTACCGCCCTGCTGTTGCAATACGGCAGCCTGAAGGTGCTCATCCCAAACGGTGTGGATTATGCGGTAATTAAATCAACCGCACCTGAGGCTCTATCTGGCTTGACCGCCCTGGTGCTCGGCGAAGAAGACGTCAGCGCCATCCCGCCCCGGGTGTGGCGCAACCTGTCGCCACAGATGATCTTATGGAGTGACCGCAGCGTATCGCCTTTCGATAATTCCGCAGGTGTTGATGAGTCCGCTGAAGTGCAGCTTGTCTCTGATGGAACAAAAACGTGGATAGGCCAATAAAAGCCAATCCTCCGGTATACTTCGACCCATGACCTTTATTGAGAGAATCAAAACCAGGGCAAAACAACTCAAACGTGAGATCCTGGCATTGTGGTTTGCCGCACGCGATCCACGGACGCCGTGGTACGCCAAGGGGCTTGCATTGCTCGTGACCGCCTACGCCTTCAGCCCGATCGATCTGATCCCTGATTTTATTCCCTTGTTGGGTTACCTGGATGACCTGGTGCTCATCCCGGCCGGGATTGCTTTATCTATCAAATTGGTCCCACCCGAAGTGATGCAGGCGTGCCGCGAGAAAGCAGATCTTGAGACTCAAAAACCGGTCAGCATCGCCGGCGCAGTGGCTATAGGCTTGATCTGGTTGGCAATTCTCTTTCTAATTGGCCGGGCACTCTATCCGCTGATATTGCCAAAGCATTAAACCTCAGTTAAACTCAATGGAACTCAAGACCTAGGAGAACTAATGACCACATACGCTGCCATTCTTGTTTTCATCATTTTCAATAGCATCGGGTTCATCATGTTACGTAAAGCCATGGCGATCAGACGCTTGAGCCGCGAAGCTTCCAACTGGCCCACGTCCACCGGCTTGATGCTAGAATCAGAGATCAAGGAAGAACCTGCCCGCAATGCCATGGGCAACGTTAACAACACCTACATGCTGGTGGCAAAATACCAGTTTTCTGTGGATGGCAAAGCGTATGAAGGCAACCGCGTTTCCTTCGGCAGCCCGGCCTTCAACTATCTGACCGCGAGCAACATTAAAGATCAATTTGCGCAGGGCAAGGAAGTGCCTGTTTACTACGACCCGAAAAACCCTGAAGAATGTGTGCTGGCTCCCAAGACCAACGTCGGCATGCCCTCCAGAATTCCGGGGATATTCCTGATCATCATCGGTGTTCTGATCCCTTTGATCGCTCTCTTTGTCAAATAATCAACACTTTTTTAATTGTTTCTAGAAATAATACCCCTGTTCAAGAATGGGTTTTGTTCGGTATACTTCAAGAGAAGTCAAAACCGAACGGGTAAGCGCAAGACATAAGGAGCCCTATGAAATATTTAATCACCGGCGGAGCCGGTTATATTGGAAGCACCATTTGTTCCGCGTTGAAGGATGCCGGTCATACCCCCATCATCCTCGATTCTCTGGTCACCGGCCGTGAAGAATTCACCAAAGACCATATCTTCTATAAAACTGATATCGCGGATTCAGCCGCCGTGGAAAAGGTCTTCAAGGACCATCCAGACATCCAGGCTACCATTCACTGTGCGGCACTGATCGTAGTGCCCGAATCCGTTTCGATGCCCTATGAATATTACAAACACAACGTCTCGAAATCCATCGAGTTCTTCAACACCCTGCAGCGCCTGAACCACGGACGTGTGGTGTTCAGCTCCTCCGCTTCGCTCTACGACATCGTCCCCGGATTCATGGTGACGGAAGAAGCCCCTCTGCATGCCAGCAGCCCCTATGCACGCACCAAACTGATGATGGAAATGGTGCTCAAAGACTTCTGCGCCGCCTACAAGATGAAGGGCATCGCCCTGCGCTATTTCAACAGCTCCAGCACCAAGCTGATACGCGCCCTGGTCGCCATGCTCAACGCCGCCGCCCTGGCCGCGGCCCCGGCGGAAGCCCGGCCATGGCAGCAGGGCCTGGCGCTGCTTTTCGCCTTCGTGCTGGTGCTGACCATCTTCCTGCAGGCGGTGGTCTGGCAGCGCGGCATGCTGCGGGCCCTGGACCAAGGCCGCCGCAAGCTGGCCCTGGGCCTGGCCCAGCGCCGCCGCCTGCTGGGCACGCTCTTCCACGACGTGGCC
>DAIEPS010000083.1 GCA_027348305.1 Anaerolineaceae bacterium
CAAGTTCGAAGGGTTTATTTTTTTCCTGCATTTTTTTGTAGATGGAATAGATGTGTTTGCTGCGGGCTGAGATCTCAACTTTTACACCCGCATCGGAAATCAATTTTTCCAGTTTGTCGCTGATGGCCTGCATCTGCCGATCACGCTCGAGGCGGGTTTCTGACAGATTCTGAGCAATTTCTTTGTATTTTTCCGGGTTTGTATACCTGAATCCAAGGTCTTCAAGTTCCCATTTTAATTGCCAGATACCAAGTCGGTTGGCAAGCGGGGCAAAGATATCCAGTGTTTCCTGGGCAATACGTTTGCGTTTCTTCTCGGGCATAAAGCCGAGTGTGCGCATGTTGTGAAGTCGGTCAGCAAGTTTGATCAAAATAACACGGATATCTTCACCCATGGCAAGAAAAGTTTTACGTAGGGTCTCATTGGCAAGGTCGCGTCGGCGGTCGCGGGCGAGTTGTGAATCAAGCAATGAATCGTCCGCATCTGCATCTTTTGAAATTTGCTCAAAGATCTCGGCATCATGCTGATCGGCACGGCTGACGCGCGGAAGGTGGGTCAGCTTCGTAACACCATCCACCAGTCGCCCGATCTCAGGACCAAATTCCTTGCGAATATCTTCAAGCGTGACCTTTGTGTCTTCAACCGTATCATGAAGCAAAGCAGCAGATACAACGATGGGTTGTACCTGCATCTCGGCAAGAATAATGGCTACTGCAACACAATGGGTAATGTAAGGTTCGCCGGAGGCTCTTTTTTGACCTTCGTGAGCGGCTTCTGCATATTTATAGGCGTGGATGATCATCTCTCGATCGGCTACTGAATAAGACTCAGGTAGTCTCTCGATCAAGTTCTCAAGCCAGGGAGCCAGTTTTTCAGAACTGATCATCATCTACACCCGTTTATAATCGCTATAGTATATCATCTCCGCTTTATTTAGCTGAATTGATTAATTCATGAATATCCAGATCCAAAAAGGAGTCAACAATTCTGGTAGCCAGGGATAGATCAGTGCTTCTGGTGATTTCATTGGGAATGGCAATGCAGGGGATCCCAGCCGCATGAGCAGCTTTAATACCATTATGAGAGTCTTCAAAAATCAGTGCTTCTGTTGGGTTAATTCCAAGCTTTTGTGCTGCCAGCAAAAACAGGTCGGGGAAAGGTTTGACATTTTGAACATCATTGGATGTGCAAACGACATCAAAGTATTTTCTGATATCAAGCTTTAACAAATACCCTTCGATCCATTCACGGTTGGAACTTGAAGCCAGCGCCAGGGGCATGCCCTGACGCTTCAGGGAAATGATGAAATCCAGTACGCCGGGCAGCATGGGTTGAGAATCCAACAACTCACCCGTGCGGGTGCGATTTCGTTCAAGGATCTCTTGAGGGCTGAGTAAACCATTTATTAATTGGCTGAGATGTTTTGACGGGTCATAATAATCATTCCCGGTGCCAATGATCTTTTGATAATCTTCAATTGTAAAAAGGAATCCATACTGACCGAATAATTCAATCCAAGCATTGCAACAAGGCATTTCAGTATCAATAATCAGACCGTCGAAATCAAAAATAATCCCTTTGAGCGCCATAATGTCCTGTTCATTTTCGTTTTTATTTAAGCAATTCCTGGCTATTAAAACTACGCGTGGGCGATAATATCGCCAAGGTCTCTTTATCCTGATCGGTGATCGAGTTGGTTACCAGACGGGTAAGCAATTCACCACAAGATGGGCCGAGCATGAAGCCCTGGCCGCATAACCCGACACCTAACAATAGGTTGGAGATTTCAGGAGCCCAGCCGAGAATCGGGAATCCATCAGGGGTCATGGGGTAGAGTCCGCGCCAGGTACGACGCACGCGGATATTCTTCAAACGCGGCATTACTTCTATCATACGGCGTGAAACCATGGGTAGAAAACTGCTGGTTTCGTTGACATCTTCGCCCCAGGCATTTGGGCTGGGGGTGATACAGAAAATGATCTGTCCGGTTATGTGCTGATAGAAGTAATAATTGCTTGATCCTACTGCCGGACGGATATCCACGATCATAGGGCCAAGAAAACGGGCGACGGGTTCAGTGATCGCTGCTTCATGTGAATCGGGTTTTACAGGCAAATCAAGGCCGGTCATGGATCCGATGCAGTCGGCTGCAGCCCCGGCACAGTTTATCACAAAATCCGCCTGGTATTCAGCTTTTGAGGTTAATACTTTTTGAATGCGGCCGTGATCGGTTTGCATACCAATGACCGCTTCAGAAAAGTGGAACTCTGCTCCTTTTTCGAGAGCATGCGTATAGTATGCGTGGTTCGATAGCAGCGGTGAAGCACTGCCGTCGTTGGGTGAAAAGGTGCCCCCAATTAATCCGCGTGGATTGAGGTCAGGCACAATCTTTAGCAAGTCTTTTTGGTCGTACCAATCATTCTCAAGTTGATAATTCTTTTGGGTTATTAGCAGATTCTTTAGTGTTTGTTCTTCTTTTTCATGGTAAGCCACAAATGCATAACCGCAGCGATCCCATTCGATATCGTCGCCGAAGACCTCTTTAAACGTGGAGAAGATCTCTATGCTGCGTTGGCAGAGGCGGATCTTGGCCGGATCGGAATGGGTGGCGCGAATGCCGCCGATGGCGCGTTTGTTTGATCCCTGACCGACACTTGAAACTGCATCGAGAACCAATACTTTCAAGCCTGCATTCGCGAGATAATAGGCGGTTGGGGTGCCCAAGGACCCCGCCCCAATGATGATGACATCAAAATGATCTGATGGATGGGTCATTTCGACTCCTTGCTGTTTTCACCGGCCAGAAGCCCAAGAGGCACTTCAATGAAGAGCGGACGCTTGGAGGGGTCAATGATCTTGTCGTTCGGTACGCCTTCTTCTCTGAAAATGCGCCTAATCAATGAGGCACAGGTCTTTGCTCCGCAAGCACCCATACAGGCACGCGTGACGGTCTTGATCTCGTTGATATCCTTATAGCCTTGACGAATGAGAGCTCTGATCTCACCGGCACTGACGTGTTCACAGCGGCAGACGATCGTATCATCCGTGACATGGTTGACATATTGGAACATGGGTTGGGTGATCCGCGGCGATTGGATGCGGATGCCGGCGATGTGTGGAGCAGTCTCTTTATCCGTTTCGACCTGGATAATCATGGTGCGGTCACTCGTTTTAATGCTGTGGATATCAAACACATCGGTGTCACACAAAGAATTGCCTTCAGTATCCAGGATGGTGACAATATCATCCCGCGTGATCATTTCGCTCGAAAACTCGTACGGGATTGAGACAATCGGTTTCTCGGGGTTGGCGCGGTAATCGACCAGAGTGATGGCCAGACCGGGGCAGCCAGCCACGCATTTTTCACAAACTTCACAGCAATAATTGTTGCCGATAAAAGTCGGCACCGAACGGATATCTTTCTTATCCACCACGATCAGCCCGTGCGGGCAGAGTGAAGAGCAGGGATCGCAGGGGATCTCCTGGCTGCAGTGAAATATGGGCACCACACCTTCTGGAAGGTTGGGCAGTTCTTCGCTGAAAACATTGCCTGGACGGGATTTAAGAATCTCGCCTGTGCGGTACCAGAGAGCCGGGATCTCTCCGATTTCCTGACCAAGGGCTTTCGCGATCTCCAGACCCTTGATCTTGCCAGAGAATATAGCTGCTGAAGCCTCGGCAATTTCTTCGGCATCGCCGGCAACAAAAGCATTCATCTTGAAATCAACTGCTTTTTGATAAAACTCAGAAACGGGGTCCAACCCAACCGCGATCAGGATCGCATCGCACTCAAACGATTGCTCGCTGCCCGGGATGGGAATGAACTTATCATCCACAGCAGCGATGCTGACGGATTCGACTTTGTCAGCGCCATTTGCGCTCAAGATCGTATGCGAGGTATGGATGGGCACACCCATGCGCACCAGTTTATCTTTGTGCACCTTGTATCCGCCGCATTCGGGCAGCGCTTCTATGAGACCGATCACATTGATCCCGGCCTGCAGGGCGTGATACCCCGCGATCAGCCCTACATTGCCGCCACCCACGATGAATAGTTTATCCGCAGGTTTGACCAGGTCGCGATTGACCAGGGTCTGAAAAGCGCCTGCACCGTAGACACCAGGCAAAGTATTGCCCTTAAAAGCCAGGAACTTTTCTCTCGCACCACATGCCACGAGCAATATCTCAGGATTAACCAGCACATATTCATTGCCATGCTTAAGAATGCCCACTTTTTGATCACTGTAAACAGCCAGGCAGGTGCTTTGAAGCCATATGTCAATGGACGGGTATTGAGTCACTTCTTTTTCAAGGATGGTGGCGATGTCAATGCCGCGCGTGCCGGCATAGACTGCATCCGCAGAACCGAAGAAGCGGTGGGTTTGCAGCACGAGCTTTCCGCCCACACGGTGCTTGTCATCTACCAATAATGCGTGAATGCCCAGTTTTCCCAGCTCGATGGCAGCAGATAACCCGGCAGGGCCGCCGCCAAGGATCAGTACAGGGACATTTATCTCAGGGACGGATTTGAATGAAGGTTGTGAATGGACTTCGGGCAGTACCGGGTGACCATCATTGGGGAAGATCTGCATGCCATCCACGACCGTTTCCATACAGGCTTTGACGGGCAGACCATCGGCAATCACCATGCACTGCGAACACTGTCCATTGGCACAAAAAATCCCCAATGGGGATTTATCTTTATGGTGATGACCAAATACTTTAATTCCGTTGGCAAACAAAGCGGATGCAATGGTTTCCCCTTCAAGAGCAGGCAGCTTGTTGCCTTGCCATGAAAAGGATATAACTTTCTTAGTTGGAATGGTTAAAATTGGATGTTTTTTAATCCTGTGATCGGTCATAGGGTCCTTTGATCCGAGTTGTAGGATGCACTAAAACGACATTATAATGAATGGCGAAAAGTTTTAGCGTTTAGAATTGTACCAAAACATCTGATACTTCAGTACTGCAAAAAAGCCTATTTTCACTGCATCCTGTCATGTGTTGATTGTTAATGCCAGTGATAGAATATTAATGATTATTATGGAGGACTTATATGAAAAGAATAGCGGTATTAACGAGCGGCGGTGATGCACCTGGGATGAACGCGGCGATTCGCGCAGTGGTGCGCACAGGGGTGTCAAAAGGCTTTGAAGTTTTTGGTGTCAAGGGTGGGTATGAGGGGTTGATCAACGGCCGGTTCATCCCATTGGGAACGCGGGATGTTGGAGGAATGATGCAACGCGGCGGCACCATGCTTGGAAGTGCCCGCAGCGAGGAATTCAAGACCGAAAAAGGTCAATTACATGCCATTCGATCGCTCAATGAAGCGCAGATCGAAGGGTTGGTGGTGATCGGCGGAAATGGCTCGCAAACAGGCAGTTTGATGCTGCATCGCCATGGGTTTCCAGTGGTGGGCGTGGCTTCCACGATCGACAATGACCTTTACGGCTGTGATGTGACCATCGGTGTCGACACAGCCTTGAATATCGCACTTGAAGCCATTGATCGCCTGAAGACCACTGCTTCTTCACACCAGCGCGCTTTCCTAATCGAGGTTATGGGCCGCAAATGCGGATACCTGGCACTGATGGCCGCCATCGCCGGCGGGGCTGAGAGTGTGGTGCTACCCGAGATCGATGTGGACCCCGAACATATCGCGGAAGTCTTAACCTCCGCTTATGAGAAAGGCAAGGAACACGCCATTATCGTGGTAGCTGAAGGCGCCAAATACAACGCGAACGCGCTGGATGCTTATTTCACAGAACACCGAGAACGGCTTGGTTTTGATCTGCGAGTCACAATTTTAGGACATACCCAACGCGGCGGCACGCCCAGCGCATATGACCGAATTCTGGCAAGCCGGCTTGGTGCGGCAGCGGTTTATGAAATGGTCAAGGGTAATTTTGGTGTACTGGTTGGAGAGATCAAGGACGAGATCGTCACCACACCCCTGGAAGAAGTGGTCAGCCATCCCAAGGAGTTGGATCGTTCATTGATTGACCTAGCAAAAGTTCTCGACTGATTCTTATAAAGGGAATCATAAGGCCACCTGGATTAGGTGGCCTTATTTTATTTATTGGATTTCAGCCAGGCTTCTATAAAGCCGTCCAGGTCGCCATCAAGCACGGATTGACTGTTGCCGACCTCGTAATCAGTGCGGTGATCTTTGACCATTTGGTAAGGATGGAGCACGTATGAGCGGATCTGGCTGCCCCATTCGGCTTTTTGGTAGACGCCGCGCAAGTCAGACAGATTTTTGTCCGCGGCAATTTGGGCCAGGTCAAGCAAGCGCGAGCGCAAAACACGCATGGCGTTCTCGCGGTTTTGCATCTGTGAGCGTTCATTCTGGCAGGTGACCACGATGCCGGTTGGTATGTGGGTGAGGCGGATGGCTGTAGCGTTTTTCTGCACATTCTGTCCGCCGGCGCCAGAGGATTTGTAGATGTCGATCTTGACGTCATCCGGGTTGATGACCACAAGCGGGTCTTCTTGGGCAGCTTCAGGCAGAATTTCGACCTGGGCAAAGGAAGTATGGCGGCGGTGAGCCGAATCATATGGGGATAGCCTTACCAGGCGGTGAACACCTTTTTCAGCTCTTAGATAGCCATATGCGTAAGTGCCGCTGACCAGGATGGTGACAGTCTTAATCCCCGCTTCTTCACCCTCGGTCTGGTCAAGGATCTCGGTTTTGAACCCCTTGTTCTCACACCAGCGTAAATACATACGCTCGAGCATGCCTGCCCAATCCTGCGCATCCGTGCCGCCTTCACCGGTGTTAATCGTAAGCAGGGCGTTGCCTTTATCGTATTTTCCGCCGAGCAGGGTGGAGAGGCTTAACTGGTTCAATTCACGCTTGATCTTCTCTGTCTCAGCGGTCAACTCATCATTGAGCGATGGGTCTTCCATTTGAGAGAGTTCAAGCGTGTCATTGATGCGTTTTTCAAGAGAATTCCAGAGATTAAGTTCGTCTTTCAGCTCTGAAATCTCCTTCATTAATTGTTGGGCTTCTTTGGGATCATCCCAGATCTTCGGGTCTTCAGATCGTTTTTGGAGTGCATCCAACTGTTGCTGTTTGTTACTTAAGTCAAAGACGCTCCATGAGGGAATGGATGGTGGTCTGGTATTCTTTTAGTGATATGGTGAGTTCTTCCATTTCATTTCCTCTAGTTTTGATTGAGTAGAATGTTATTGACGAAAGCTTCAGGGTCAAAGGGCTGTAAGTCTTCAGGTTTCTCACCCAGACCGGCAAAATAGATAGGCAGATCGAGTTCCTGCTGGATGGCAAAAGCCATTCCACCGCGCGCGGAGGAATCCAGTTTAGAAAGGATGACACCGTTCACGTGTACGGCTTCCTGGAAGGCTTTGGCCTGATGCAGGGCATTTTGTCCGGTGGTGGCGTCCAGCACGAGCAAAACGGCGTGTGGCGCACCTGGCATGGCTTTGCCGACCACACGGTGAACCTTCTTGAGCTCTTCCATGAGCCCGGCGGGATTGTCGTTCATCTCTCTTCCACCTCGTAGCTGTCTCTGGTCACGTGGCCGTCTCCGGCCGGCTCATGGTCGTCTCCGACCCTATCCGTTCGG
>DAIEPS010000084.1 GCA_027348305.1 Anaerolineaceae bacterium
ACCCACAACGGTATGCAGCTCATCGATGAACAAAATGATCTCGCCGTTGGAACGTTGTACTTCTTCGATGGAGGCTTTAAGCCGTTCTTCAAACTCGCCCCTGAAGCGGGAACCGGCGATCATGGATCCCAGGTCGAGCGAGATGACCTTCTTGCCCATCAGAATCTCGGGCACATCATTACTGGCGATCTTCTGCGCCAGACCTTCCACGATGGCGGTTTTGCCGACACCCGCTTCGCCGATCAGAACAGGGTTGTTCTTGGTGCGGCGTGAGAGGATCTGCATGACACGCGAGATCTCGGTGTCGCGTCCGATCACGGGGTCAAGCTTGCCTTCGCGGGCTTGCTGGGTGAGGTCGCGGGAATATTTCTCAAGTGTACGGTAGCGCGTTTCAGCCTGGGGATCGGTGACACGCTGTCCGCCACGCAGTTGAAGCACGGCTTCTGATACGCGCTCGCGAGTCAGACCAGTGGTCTCGAGCAGCCGGGCAGCCGGCGTATTCTTTTCGCTCAAAATGGCTAAAAAGAGGTGCTCAGTGGAAATGTATTCATCTTTTAGTTTGCTGGCTTCTTCATTGGCCAGGTCGATAATACGTTTGACCCGCGGTGTGATGAAGATCTGGCCTGCACCGCCGCCAAAAATGCTGGCCTTGGGGCTGGTCTTGAGGATGTAATCCAACCTTTCCATCAATATCTGGGGGTCCACCTTGAGGATCTCAAGGATTTGCGGAACCACACCCTGGGGTTGTTCGATCAACGCCAGTAAAATGTGTTCTGTATCAATCTGGTTATGCCCATACCTCTGAATGATCTCGGCAGCGCGTTGGGCTGCTTCTTGTGCTCTCTCTGTAAAACGATCAAATCTCATCATAAGATGTTTTTCCTTTTCCTACGTATTACGGGTGATTATAGCATTTCAAGATGCGTGATTGGCATAGAAATGTATAAGAGACTTATCAGAGTTTTGTCATCGGGCGTCAAAACAGACCTGGCCCTCAACCATCGTAATGTGAACGTGCAAGTTTGTGTCCAAAAGGACGAGATCGGCATCATAATTTGGCAAGATCCGCCCCTTGTGGTCATCCATGTGAACTGCCTGGGCTGCATTGAGCGATGAACACATCCAGATCTCTTCAAGCGGTAGGCGGGTCGCCACGGAAAAGTTGCGCAAGGCTGCGTCCATTGTGAGGGTCGACCCTGCCAGGGTGCCATCCGCGAGGCGGGCAGCACCGTCGGCAAGGGTGACCTGCTGCCCCTCAAGCGAATAGACGCCTTCGGGCATGCCTACTGCGCTGATCGAATCGGTGATCAAGATCACCCCTTGAGGGGTTTTTGCCTTGACCAATATATCCATGATGGCCGGGTGCACGTGGATGTTGTCAGCGATCAATTCGCAGTGCAATTCTTGAAGCGACAGTGCCGCACCCACCACACCCGGTTCGCGGTGGTGGAGCGGGCTCATGGCGTTGAAACAGTGCGTCACTTGCGTGATGCCAAGTTGGACCGCGACCAGCATTTCCGCGTAAGTGGCGGCAGTGTGACCGGCTGAGACCGTTATGTTCCGGCTGTTGCAGGCGGGGATCATCCATTGGTTCTCAATGATTTCAGGCGCAAGGGCCACCAGGCGGATCAGCCCGCTGTCAAAATAAGGAAGCGCTTCTTCAGGGGTGGCGGCGCGGATGTTGCCCATTGACTGGGCACCAGCTTTGAGCGGATTCAGCCACGGTCCTTCGAGGTGGATGCCCAGGATGCGGGCGCCGGGTTCACTGCCCATGACACCCCGGATGATTTCAATCGCCGAGGTGATCTCTGGTTGACTTGCCGCGTAGGTGGATGCCAGGATGCCGGTTACACCATGATTGGCGAAAAAGGTGGACATTTTTCGCATCTCCTCCGCACTTCCAAATACAAAATCAGCGCCAACGGCACCGTGGGTGTGCAGGTCAATGAATCCGGGCAGCAGCGTACCGCCGCGGCAGTCAATATATGTGGTCGTCTGCTGTTCCACCGATTGAAGCGGATCACCTGAACCAACTGCGTGAATTAGGTTTCCATTGGTCAAACACCAGCCATTTTCAATGCTTTCGCCGGCACCTAGAATTTTTGCGTTGTAAAAAAGAGTGTTGGGTTGAGCTATCATATTTCGATTTTAGCCCTTGCACAGGGGTGTGTCAATTTACTGAACTTAATGAATCGCAGTTTGGGGCATTGGTGTAAAATGAGATGCATGACGGCATTGATTAATCCAACTTCCCGAATTCGGGCCATCCGCTTGCGGGAGGATCTTCGGCAAATTGCCGATCTGATCGAATTATGTTTCTCTCAAAACATCGATGCCGAAGGGTTGGAGTATATCCGTCATATCAGACAGACGGCCAATAGTTTCAGCGGATTAATCCTCGAGAACACCACACCTGAAAATTCGACGCTCCCCTTCCATGGATACGTGTGGGTTGAGAACGACCGGATCATCGGCAACATCACTTTGATTCCCCTGAGGGCCAAAGAGAAGGGCAGTTATTTTGTAGCCAACGTGGCTGTGCACCCCAATTATCGCGGCAGAGGCATTGGCAGCCAACTTACTGAACGTGCCATCCGCCATGTGCGCGAACATCAGGGTAAACAGGTTTACCTGCAGGTAAGGGATGATAATGAGGTTGCGATACAGATCTACCGAAATTTGGGGTTTGATGAGATCTGCCGCCGTACCATGTGGGTCTATAATCAAAGCAGCCAGCCTGAAGATAGCAAGCCATCCACCCTCAAAGTAGCGGCACGCGAGAAGGAAGATTGGTCCCAGCAAAAGTTGTGGCTGGAAGCCCTGTATCCACGCGAGATCCATTGGAACATCCCCATCCGACTGGATAAAATGGAACCGACATTCGCGAACTGGATAACCCGTTTGATGTATGCTGAATTTCAACGCTCATGGTCCGTGCGCAAAGATTCAAAATTGATCGGCGCGGTCACCCTGGACCACAGCAGCGAGATGCATGATTACTGTTGGCTGGCAACCTCACCAATTTGGGAGGACGAAGTGATCAGGGCGGTGTTTCCTGTGATCGAGCACAAGGTGTTTTTCCCAAAACGTCTGGCGGTGAATTACCCGGCAGGCAGGGCAAGGGCTTCTTTTGAAGCCGTTGGGATGCGCGAACTTAATACCCTTTTATGGATGAAACACAGGATTATTCCGTATAACGAATCCATTAGTGTCTAGTTCTTGAACCTTTTTTGCTTTTTTTGCGTAAATGGATTGAAAGGATATAGCCATGAATAAATTTCTCATCCGTTTATTGATCAATGCCGCAGCTTTGTTTTTGGCGGTAAAGGTTTTGGAACCGCACATAATAATGCAGAACAATGCCTGGTATGCCTACCTGGTGTTGGCGCTCATCTTTGGGTTCGTCAATGCCATCATTAAACCAATGCTGATGGTCGCCAGTTGCCCTATGATCATCCTCACTCTGGGGCTTGGCACATTGATCGTCAATACGGTCATGTTTTTGTTGGCGGGCTGGCTTGGCAACATTATCAGCATCGGTTTCACCATCCCTGAAAACAAGTATCTTTACGCCTTCCTTGGGGCACTTATAGTAAGCCTGGTCAGTCTGATCCTGAACAGGATCCTGGCTCCAAACAAACGTGAGTCTTAAAAAATAAAAGAGCGGCGCTGAAAAAGCGCCGCTCTTTTTCTACCAGGTAGTTATTTTGTCGGTTGAGTTTCCAGGCTGGATATCCACAGCAGCACATCAGGCTGCCATTGGAAGGCGAGGGTGCCGTCAGCGTTCAGCAGCACCCACTCGCCGGTGGCGCTCAATGTGGGCTGCGCACCTGCGGGGACCAAAACTGCGATGCCGTCCGGCACGATGGGCACCCATTGTGTGCCATCCGCTGACAGATGATAAACAGCGACACCCAGCGGACCATCCACCATGCCAGTGGTCATGTTAAAGGTCAGTGGACTGGTGGAGGCAGGAATTGCTGGTAGTGTCTGATTAACCGGGCTGCCGGATTCTTGCGGCATGGTGAAGCGCAGCATGTATCCATTCTCGGCATCACTTACCCACACTCTGCCTTCTGCATCCACGGCGATACCGATGGGTTTACCGAACCCGTCAATGCCGCTGCTGTAATCTCCCCAACCCCTGATGAAATTGCCTGTGTTGTCAAATTCAAGAACCCGGTAGGCATCCGGATCGGTGACAAAGACATGGCCGTTCTTATCCACGTCGATGTAGGGTTTATTGTTGACCGATTGTCCTTCCCAGGCGGAAACACTCCATTCGCGCAGGTAACCGTAGCTGATTCCGTCTGACAGCGGTTGAAAGACCTGGATGCGTTGATTCCAGGTGTCTGCCACATACAGTAGACCGTCTTTGTCAATTGCCAGGCCTACCGGTTCGTCAAATTCACCTTGGTTCATGCCATTCACGCCAAACTGGCTCAAGAACCCACCGTTGGCGTCGTATACCACCACACGGTTGTTGCCGGTATCGGTGACCAGTACCTGACCTTTGGCGTTGACCACGATCCCTCGCGGACCCCAGAACGAATCGGGTGAATCGGCCGTGCCGGCGGTTCCCCACATGGTGACGAACTTGCCATCGGCTGTGAATTTTTGAATCCTGTAATTCCACGTATCCGCCACATACACCGAGCCGTCAGGAGCGACTGCAATCCCCCAGGGCTCGTTGAAAGTCCCGCCCGGTGCGGTTCCACCGTTATCCACAGTGGCAAAGCTGCCCCAGGTGCTGACGAACTGCCCATCCGCGGTGAAGCGTTGGATGCGGTGATTCCTGGCATCTGCCACATAAATATCGCCGTTTGGACCGATGGCCAGATCGTGAGCGCCGGTGAATTGACCGTTATCGGTGCCGGTTGAACCAAAGTACAGGTCCGGGGTTAACATGGTCATGTTGGCCGCATACGGATCCGTTTTGACGACTGGCGCGGAAGGTACGGTGCCGTAGGTCCAGATGGAGGAAACAAGGCTCTTTTGGATGAACAGATAAATATGACCTGAGGGTTCCCAGTTTTCTACAGTGAGTGTTGTCAAGTTCTTGATACTCGCATACCTGGTGTAGTCTTTATTAAGCCAGATATCACGGATGGCTCTCAGCATCTCTGGATTTTTCAGATCTGACCAGACACTTTTCAAGGTCTGGTTCATGTAATCTTGCATCGGCCAGACCAGACGAATGTATTTGAATTCGTAATAATTATCATTCAGAATGGCGCGCGTTTTATCGAGTTCAGTATCGTCAGAGATCACTACCGGATATTGGGTGAGATCACGGTTCAACTTCTCTTTGATCCAGGTTTTGTTGGGATAATCGCGGAAATACCACCAGTATGGATACAGAGCATCGCCGATATAAGCGACCTTGATGTCTTTGCCGCCTGTGGTGCGTTGTGAGATGTCTTCCACCTGCGCCAGAACGTCTTTAGGCCCTTCAGCACCGTGTGCATAGACCAGGAATTCCTTGCCGGTGTCATAGTTGATATAGTTGGCCTGATAAGCAGAACGCGCAGTTAAAACAGCCATGATGGCAAAAAAGACAACCACCATGGATTTGACAATTTCCTTTGCTTGCCAACCCTTCATCAACACGACAATTCCCCATGCGGAGAGCACCAGTGCCAGTACTGAGAAGATGAAGGTGCTGGTGGTTTGAAGCTGGGTAAGTTCCATGCCTGCAAAAGGTTTGTCTGGGCCTGTGAGGGTACTCAAAACGCCTGCAAAACTGATCAACAACACCGGGATCAACAGCAAAGATAGGATCGATTTGATGTTCCATTTTTGTTTTGTGAGTGAATCCACCAGGTACCCGATGCTGAAACCGGCCGCCAACAGCATAGGCAGCGTGATGTGAACGGTAAGCCAGGGCATTTTCTCTCCGGCAACCGAGAAGGCTATCAGTGACATCACCGCCCAATACATTAACAGGATCAAAACCGGTACCTTTTCAGGATTTTCATCCGTTTCTGGTGCAGACGCGGAAGCAGCAGGAGTAGCAGCTTCAGAAGTTGAGGAAGCGTCTGCCTGGGCCTTCAGTTTTTGCTCATGCTCTTCCTTTTCAATGTCATCAAGAGAAACCTGTTCTAAAGGAGAAATATTTGGCCGGGAAGAAAAGAGATTATGCCTAAGCGCCAGGATCAATGCCAAAAAGGCGCCCATGGCGGCCAGGTATTCATACATAGGTATTTGAATGAATGCATAGTAATACCAAGGCTGGGTTCCGCGGTTCACACTTTGTTGTGAAAGCCAATAACCCAAAGAACCGACCATGCCTGTGAAGAAGCCCTGTCCATTCGTGAACATGGTTGTGTAGAGGATGGTGAAGATGGCATAGAAAATGGCTGCGTTGATCAACCACAATTTGGGCTTCCATAACAATCCGATCGCCAAAGCGATCACAACGACGACCGCCAGCACGATCGATGTTCTGATCAACCCGGGTTGAGAATAATCGATGGGGTTCCAGCCGAACAAGCTGATCGGAAAGGCGATCAACTGGGGCATAACCAGGGTCAAGGTCATGATCAGCAGATCAAATGAGCGAATATTTCGAATTAGCTTCCACCCCAAACCGGTGATGAGGAAAATCAAAGCGCCAATAATTGTAACGGCTGCTAACCCCACGCTTACCAGCATGATGATGTGAATCAATTGCGGAGCAACTGCGCTTGAAACCCCACTGCCAGCCACCGCAGCAGCCGCCTCTTTTACATTGCGGCTGTCAATGATACCCGCGCCCAGCGCGATGCCCAACAGAAGAAGACCGACCATCACCGCCAGGATGAACAGATCACGGTGTTGAGGTTTCTTCCATTCCTTCTGAGTGACATCTCTGATAAAGACAAATGCCAAAAAGATCAGCATTTCGGCTGTAAAAATGAATGATGTTTCTTTGGTGCAAAAATACAACGCCAACACAGCGGTATACAGGTAAAGCGTACTGTGTTTACCCTTCTCAAGGTAATGTAGAACTGCGTATAGCAATATAACGCTGAACAACCCGATGAACGATTCGTTCCGGACGTATCTTCCGTAGAAGAGCATGAAGGGAGAGATCGTGAAGAAGACTCCGGCGAGCAGGGCGCCCGTTCTGCCGAGGTATCGTTTCCACGCGAACAAGACGAAGATCACAGTAGCAATGCTGAAAACCACAGAGGGGATCCTTGAGCTGAAATCAGAATCTCCAAACAGCGCATAGGATAGTGCCAGCAGGTGAAACTGCATCGGTCCGTGGGTGACCGGGTCATGGCTGTATCCTTTGCCGAGATAGAGGTCATAAGAAGGCACGACATGATTGACCTCATCATGGGCCATCGTCCGCACGTCGATCATATAGAAGCGGCTGATCACTGCCAATAAAATGATGATGGCAATTAATAAATGTTCAATTTTGAACTTTTCAGCAAAGGGAAAAACCGGTCGATCAAGCCACGATTCTTTTTTGAGTGTTGTATTTGAATTTTCCATTTTGAATCATCTCCCCAAGCGACTTTCCTATGCCATAGCCTTTTTTAGA